>QNBK01000158.1 GCA_003644105.1 Spirochaetota bacterium
AGCTGTTGTAAAAAAGGAATTCATTTCGATTACAGAACGGGATTGAAGTGGGATTCTTTGGGACTGATATGGGGCTATAATGGCCGCAATGTTCTGGTATCAGAGCTCAGATAAATGTGAAGGGTTTGTGAAGCAGGCAGGGAATCTATGGACTATGGACGGTGAACTAAAACAGGAAATCTTCCGGCAGGGGATTGTAGTGCTCGTCTATGCCGTCGATGGTGGCGTCTTCCGGTAAATTGAAGATTTTCATGATTTCCCTGTGGACTGATTCGTTGAAATCATCACCATGGTAGATAACGTAGGATTTTTTATCCAAGAGGTACACCACACGGCCCCGGGAGATGCTGTCGTATTCGTCTCTCATGTGGGGTGGGAGTTCTTCGAGAATTCCCCGTTTTCCCATAATGAACCAGGCGGCGTAATGACCGGTGGCATAGTCGATGCTGATCCGGGTATGTGCGGCTTTCGATTGCGGTGATGATTCGGCGTGGAACAATTTTCCTTCATGAATCCAGAAGATTCCGACTCTCGGCTCGTCCATTATTTCCCGTTGTTTTCGTCGATAATATATTGGTTTATCAGATTTACGGCTTCCTGGCTTTCTAATTGACCTGAGATTGCCAACCGGCCGATGCGCTGGTATGCATCATAGAACCGGAGAAGCCGGGGGTCCATGGGTATCTGCACAGCATCTTCATCTATAAAAGACCGGGTTATGCGCCTGGCATCTTTCATAACAAGATCGGCGAAAATCGCATCAGATGAACTGAGGGCCGATGGAATGGCGGCGAACTGGAGGCGGGCGATATTCACTGTGCCTTCGGGTGGGGCCATTATCGGTAGTATTCCTTCTTCGGAGCTGATTGGTTCGGTTGAGGAGGGCAGCCGGACGGCGGATGCAGCGACAGCGGCGCTCAAGGAGGTTAAAGGGAGGTTTGTTACGATGAGATTGTTTTTCCGGGCAGCGGCGGCCCGGTTGAAGAGGTTTGCCAGGCCTGTGGGCAGCATCCCTTTGGTATCGAAGAGTTTCGGATTCTCAGATAGAAGAAAGAGCAGGGCCGCCTCAGGGGCATAGGCATCCACCGCCATGGGCATTCCGCTTCCCCGCCACCGGGAAACCATTTGGGCAATGGGCCGGGAGGAGGTGAGGTATGAATCCAGGTTGAGAAGTTGGAACTGATCCAGGATTACCAGATTGGGCAGAGCTTCGGGCTGTGTATCTGAAAGCCGGTATTCCAGGCGGGAAATGTCTCTCCAGTCTATCTGGAGATTTCTCAAGGCAAGGGCCGAGAGGAGGTCACTTTTAAAATCCGGAATATCTACAGCAGACCAGATTGTTATCGCAGCCGTGTTCAGGGGAGCTCCATTGATGGAGATGCGGTCGGGGTTGGAGAAAATATCACGGCCGGAGTGAACTTCCCAGATGCCTTCGTGATAAACAAGGCGGATTTCATCCCAGTTATCGGGGTTTTCCCAGTAGACGCGGTTGGCACCGGACTGCACTTCCATATAATCGACGGACTGCATCCAGGGATAGAGGGATTCAAGGGGGATAGTTGAGTTTTGAGCTTGAGCCTGGAGGGCGGCATCGTCAAAAACCGCGAGGTTGCGGCCGTTTAATGAGAGACTGAGGGCAAAAAGCGGAGCTGCACCCAGGAGGAGAATGAGTCCTGAGAGAATGAGTAATCTTAAATGACTGCGGGAATCGAAGTATCGCATATCTTTATATCGGCGGGTGAATTGTATTAACTGAAAATGAATGGTGTCAGTATCTCGATGTTACGTTCCAATACCACAAGGAACTCTTCCAGCTCCTCCCGGGTTGTGATGCCACCGATGGAGATGCGGATCATGCCTGTGGCGATGGTTTTGGGCACTTTCATGGCGAGCATGGCTTTGGGCAGCTTCCCCTTTTTGTTATTGCTGCAGGCCGATCCTGTGGAAACTGAATATCCGGATTCGGCGAGAACCCGGGCAAGCACCTCTCCGGGAATGGGCGGGAAGCTGACGGCGATGATTCCCGGGGCGTAGTTTTGTGAGGCATCAGCTGCGACTTCTGCTGAAGTGAGCTGTCCCCGGATTTCAGGAACTATTTTCGCCTTGCCGGCCAGGCCGGGGCGGGTGATGAGCTCTTTAAGCAGCCATGCGCCATTTTTCTGTACTTCAGGGGATGGGCTGCCGTGTAATTCCAGGGCCAGGGCTATGGCAACGGCTCCGGCGGTGTTTTCTGTGCCCGGACGTACACCGTGTTCCTGACCTCCTCCCCGGATAAAGGCTTCAAATTTGGGATTACGGTGATAGAGCAGACCGATTCCCCGGGGTCCACGGAACTTATGGGCGCTGAAAGAGGCGGTATCAACATCGAGTTTGCCAAGGTTTACCGGGATTTTTCCTGCAGCCTGAACGAGGTCGGCATGAAAATGGATGGGGCGCCCGTTGGTTTTTTCTGTCTGGAAGCTGCGGACAGCGGCGATGAGCTCAGGCAGGGGCTGGATGGCACCGGTTTCGTTGTTCACCCCCATAACGGCAACCAGACGGATGTCGGGATTTTGCTCCAAAGCTTTGGTGATTTTTCCTGAAGAGATTCGTCCATCCGGATCCGGAGGGATTTCTTTGAGTTTCCAGCCCTGGGAGCCGAGTATGGCGGCAGTTTCGGCGACTGATGGGTGCTCCAGTCCGCTCACCAGCAGGGTGCCCGGTTCCCGGAGCAGCAGCTTTGAGAGTAAGACGATGGCATTCGCTTCGGTTCCGCCGGACGTAAAAGCCAGCTGCTCGGATCGGCAGCCAAGGACGGCGGCGGATCGGGCTCTGGCATCTTCCAGGGCAGAGCGGGCCGCCTTGCCGGCGGGGTAGGGGGATGATGGATTCCCCGAATATTCAACGGCGGCCCTGGCATAGGCCTCTATCACTTGAGGATCCGGCAGGGCCGTCGCGGCCCAATCGAGGTAAGTCATACAAAGAAATCTATGCTAATGAGTTAACTTCGTCTATCATTAAACTGCAGATGAGAATCAACGAGAACGAAATTACTGTTATAAAAGGCGCCGTTGCACGTCACTTCTCTTCGGATGCCAGGGTGTACCTCTTCGGGTCTCGGGTTGATGATGGGAAGAAGGGAGGTGATATCGACCTCCTGGTTGAATCTGCACTTTCAGGTGTGGAATTGCAGGAAGCCCGGCTGAACACAATGAGCAGTATACAACTGGCCCTCGGGGATCAGAAAATAGACATTGTTGCCATTAAATCTGTAGAAACTCCGGAAAGTTTGATACAGGCTGAAGCAGTACGGACAGGAAGGCAGTTATGAAGAGTATGGAAACAGCTGAAAATACCATTAATTCGTCACTGATGGAATGTGATTCTCATCTTCGAAAGATGAATCTTGCTTATGACAAACTCAAGACATCCATCCCCTTCACGGAGTCTGAATTCCCGCTTCGGGATGAGAATATATCGGCTCATCTGGATCAGTTTCTCTTCCGTTTCATCAAGATGCAGGATTCTATTGCAAAGCGATTATTACCCTCACTCTACCAGGTTCTGGAAGACAATCAGGAACCCAGGCCTTTTCTGGATATTCTCAACCGTCTTGAGTCCCTGGATGTACTGGAATCAGTTGATACCTGGCAGTTCTTCAGAAATCTCAGGAATAATCTGGCCCATGATTATCCTGAAAGCCGGGAGCAGAACATCACGAATCTGAATATTCTCTTTCAACGGTGGCAGGAGTTTTCAGCTTTCTATCAGGGAATTAAAAAATACTGCCGGCAGCGTCTTTAGAAAATAATCATTTTTTGACAATCCTGAAGAAAGTGATAGGATATAAAAACATCGGAGATGGAATGAAAAACAGCTATACCGCAGTATTGAAGCAATATGAAGACTCGAGGATCGGTTGGATAGAAGAAATTCCTGGAGTGAATTGTCAGGAAAAGGATTACAGCACACTTGTAAAAACTCTGCAATTGACACTGAAAGAGGCCTTGGATTTTAATAGAAAAGATGCATTGGAAGCAGCCGGAAGTGAATATAGAGAATTATCAATTCCACTATGAAACGGTTGAAATTAAAATTCAAAAGAATTCTGCTTTTTTCTCTCCTTGGAATTATCCTGCCGTTATTAACCTCACTCTCTGCCATGGATCTGGATAGTGCCCTCTCCGGTCTTCCCCCGGCGGCTATCAATGCTTTGAAAGCCGATGGTGAGGTGTTCCGCCTGGACCGGGAGCATCGGGGCATCATGCTTCTCCCAGAATATTCCATGGCGCAGAACATCCGGGAGCGGACAGCAGCCCTGGCTCCGGATGTATTTACCGAAGGGCTTTATCTGATTCCTTATCCTGATGGTACAGATTCAATTGACCTCGAAATCTACAACCTTACGCGGAAGGTGAGTGCCATATCAGAGGTGATTTATCTTTCATCCAGGAAAAAAGACTATGTTCCCCTTTTTGATAATGTGTACGCCGTTTCGGACTTGAAGAAAAAACGCCGAATCGAAGATCCCGTTGTAAATGTTATACCCGCTTCGGATACCGTTTTTCTACATATGAAGGAAACCAACCTGGGAAACGCTCTATATAAAGTGGATTACCTCTGGGACGGTGAGAATCTGGGTTTTTTCATGGAGAATCTGGGAGCTTTGCGATTTCTGATAAAAGTAGTGGCTAAAAACAACATGCAGATAAGCATGGTTTTCATTCCTATCGAAGAGGGATTCCTTGTTTACGGCTACTGCGGGGTTAAACTCAGCAACGCCAATGTTGTTTTTAACATGATGGACCCCTACACCGGCTTCTATCGCCGTCTTTACGCCATGGTTACCTGGGTATACAACACCATGCACTCCACCGCCCGCCTGCCGGACCTGAAATCACCTCTGGATTTCTAACTATTTCAGCCGGTTAAGGCATTCCTCCACAGAGAGTTTTGCTGTATCCAGTACATATTCGGCGCCATCCGGCTCTTCATAAACTGCTGAAATACCGGTAAAATCCGGGATCTCCCCGGCAATGGCCTTTTTATACAGACCTTTGGGATCCCGCCGTATGCATTCTTCCAGACTGCAGTTGACATGCACCTCGTTAAAGCGCCCTTGAGGAAAGAGTCCCCGGACATGCTCCCTGAGAGCCCGGGTAGGGGAAATAAAACAACACAGTACAATAAACCCGGCATCGAACATCAGCCGGGCCATATGCCCTACCCGGCGGATATTCTCTTCCCGGTCTTCAGCGCTGAACCCCAAATCCCCGTTCAAGCCATGGCGGACATTATCACCGTCGATAACAAAAACCTGTCGTCCTTCATCAAAGAGTTTTTTCTCAAACGTGCGGGCCAGGGTACTCTTTCCGGCACCAGAGAGACCGGTAAACCAGTAGCAGGCGGCTCCGTGTCCGTTCCGGTTCTCCCGTTCTTCCAGGCTCACCTTTCCCGGATACCAGACCACATTCTCGCTCATTTTATCCATTATTCAATCCTACAGGAGTGATTACAGCTTTGGTATGATTTTCTTGCACTAATCAATATATAGTGGTAAATTGCTTTATATGATAGAAAACACCTGCTGCCCTGCTGAGCTCATCGATATATTCGCTCAGAAGCTCAAAGTCTGCGGACATCCCCTGCGCCTGAAGATTCTCTGCCTCATTGAGAAGCAGGATGCCTGTGTTTCCGACCTCTGGCAGTGTCTTGAGCAGCCACAGCCTGTCATCAGCCAGCATCTGGCCGTACTCAAAGACAAGGGAATCGTTGAATCCTCTACCGAGGGAAATAAGCGTATATACCGAATCAGCGATGAGTTTGTCAGGAGCATTATCAGCAGATTCTAGCCGGGTACCAGGCCTATGTCGATCTATGTACTTCAAGTTATAACAGGTAAGGAACTCGAAGCCCGTAAGCGGTTGGAACTGCTGGAGCTCTGTTCCGGAGAGAGGATTATCTTTCCCCGGCGGGAGATGATTCAGCGTAAAAAGGGCAGGCGTTACAAAAAGGTGCAGCCCCTTTTCCCCGGATACCTTTTTTTAGAAACATCAGAACTCACGGATGAGCTCATCCACGATGCCAGCCGCTGCCCGAATATTATTCATTTTCTCCCGGACAACCGCCGCATTCAGCCTGTGAGCGAGGATGATGAAAAACTCTTAAAGCCCTTTCTCCGGGACGACGGTTTCACCCCCCTGGTGCATATTAAGTTCAATGAAAACGACCGGGTTATTATTCTTGAAGGTCCATTAAAAGGGCAGGAAGGGCTCATCTTGAAAGTCGACCGCCGCCGCCGCCGGCTCCGGGTGAAGTTAAACCTCTATGAAACAGGTCATTTAATAGACTTCGGATATCGGGATTTGGGAGTTACACCTAAATGAAATATCCCATCAATACGATGACAATCCAGTGGAAACACCTGATATGATAAAGAGGATATTTGCGGAAAAAGAAGTTCTTATTGGGATATACGAGAGAGTTAAAAAATATTTTGATAAAAAAAGCAGAAAACTCTCTGAATAGTCTGATGTCGGATTTCAATGGAGGTAATTACAATGTAAAGGCCATTGATGAAAACCGCCGTGTATTTGATGTGGGAAAATGGGCCTTTTTCTTTAAGAAAGAAGGGATCATAACCCGGCATATTTATGAAATTGCTTTACCCTAAAAATTGAAAAACCGTAATCAGTACCGTAATTACAAGGAATCCCAGAGAAATCAAACCGGTTAAACGGTTAAAACGTGAATCGATGGATTCAAAACGCTTATCCACCTGCTCAAACCGCTTGTCCATTTGCTCAAAA
>QNBK01000159.1 GCA_003644105.1 Spirochaetota bacterium
CCGTCGTCGAGTATCAGATACGCAGTGGGATTCATAGCTATAGAATGTATAAATATACAGTTTTAGTCAATATTTATGCATAAAGTTTTTTTATTGACCCCTGGCGGCGGTGAGATTCAATGCATCAGAGAAGAGTACAGCCGGATTCAAGGAGGTGAGTTATCAGTTTGGGAGACTCATAAACTGCGGGTTGATCTCCCAGACAATCGAATCTTCAGTTTCCAGATATACGGTGAAATCCAATGATTGATGAAGCCTGATCGAACCCGGATTATTCCGCATGCTGCGGCTTAAAAGCTGATTAAAATCTTTTTCCCTGCAATCCTTTATCAGATCAGTCATCAACATAATTCCAAGGCCTTGGTTCTGCCTGGCCGGGATTACAGCAATATCCATGGTATGAGCTTTATCTGAATCTGGATTTTTCCTCGGCCAGAGGGTGTAGCGGTAGAATCCGATGATTTTTTGTTCTTCAATAAGGTATTTAACAGTGTCAGTCTGAACTTGATGGCTACGGACCATTTCTCCGATTTTCTCATCGTCTGTTTTGCCGCCGAATTCTCGAGGCCATTCCGCATTGATGAGTTCAATAATTTCTGAATAATCAGGCAACCCTGTAATTTCTTTTATTTCCACTATTCAATCCTCTCCCCCACTGCCTGTCTGCTTTTCCTCAGGGGTTCGATTCCCCCAGTTGGATATTAAATTGAAAAAACCGACCCAAGGGCCGGTTTTTTCAATTTAGTCCCTAGGGGAATCGAACCCCTATTTGAAGAATGAGAATCTCCTGTCCTAACCATTAGACGAAGGGACCAGCTTCTCTTAATTGCCGAACAGGATACAAGTACGTTCGGTTTATTGACTTCCCGGGGAGGACTCGAACCCCCAAGGGCAGAACCAGAATCTGCAGTGTTACCAATTACACTACCGGGAAATGTATGTTGTGGAACCGTAATTCCGAAGGGTAATTTATCTCATGGGGCAAAGAAGAGTCAAGCTCCTTACATCTCTTCACCGTCATAATTTACCAGAGTTGTTACTTCTATGCCGGGGAGTTTGTCCTGGAAGTTCAGAAACGACAGACCGATTACACCGAAAACATTCTTTACTGTGGCTCCGCCTTTTTCAAGAATCGACCGTGCAGCGCTTAAAGTGCCGCCTGTGGCAATCAGATCGTCGATTAAAAGAACATCTTTCCCCGATGGAACATCGGTTTTATGGATTTCCACCGCAGCCTCACCATATTCCAGCTTGTAATCCTGCCTGTAGGTTTCACCGGGAAGCTTTCCGGCCTTGCGCACGAGTATCAGGGGAATGCCAAGGCGGTCGGCCAGAGGGGCGGCGAAAATAAAGCCCCGGGATTCGATTCCCGCAACCGCGGCCACATCGGTGTCCTTATAAATCTCAACCATACGGTCCACGCAATAATGGAAGGCTTCGGGATTGGTGAGAATGCTCGTAATATCATAAAAAAGTATTCCCTCTTTGGGATAATTGGGAACTTTACGGATGGCGGCATCTAAATCGTAATCTTTATTCACGGTTTACTCCTCAGGCAGGAACACAATATAGGGGGATAGGATATGGGTCAATAATCCAACAACCCTTATGGATAAGAACGTCGGAACCCGGAAACTCTGGCAGAAGCATTCAAATCAAGATGAGAGCGCTCACCCATCATCAGCCGGTGGTAACCCAGGGCGGCAATCATGGCACCGTTATCGGTGCAGAGCTGCATCGAGGGGAAGTAGGATTCCAGCGACTCATCATCGCCAATGGATTTCCGCAGGTATCTGTTGGCGGAAACTCCCCCCCCGGCGACAACCCGGCGAATCCCGGTATCAGCTGCGGCGAGTTTCAACTTTTTTACCAACATATCGATAGCGGCTTTTCTGAAAGATGCGGCAATATTTTCCAGACTGCTTTCCGCCCCTTCCCGGCGAAACTGATCCAGCTGGTTCACAGCGGCAGTCTTCAATCCCGAATAGGAGACATCGTAGCGATGGTTCCCCTTGTGAAGCCGGGGTTCAGTAAAGCTGAAGGCGGCGGGGTCGCCTTTTTCCGCCAGTTTGTCCAGATAGACGCCTCCGGGATAGCCCATGTTGTAGAACTTGGCCACTTTGTCGAAAGCCTCACCGCAGGCATCATCGATGGTGGTACCCAGTACGGTTACATCCTCCATGGATTCCACTTTGCAGATTATCGTATGACCACCGGAAACAATAAGCCCAAGGTAAGGATAATCGATATCATATTCCAGGTGGGGAGCGTAGAGATGTGCCATCATATGGTCCACACCCACCCATGGCTTTCCGGCAGACCAGGCCAGCCCCTTGGCGTAGGATAAGCCCACCAGCAGCGATCCGATGAGTCCCGGGCGGGAGGTTACCGCAACGGCATCAATATCATCGGCCAGGGAAACGCCTGCTTCACTCAGGGCGGCAGAGGTCACTTCATCAATCCATTCAACATGAAGTCTTGATGCAATTTCTGGAACAACACCGTTCCAGGGGGCATGGTGCTCAATCTGAGTGGCCACAATATTGGAGAGAATTTCTTTGCCGTCTTCCACCACGGCCACCGAACATTCATCACAACTGGTTTCAAATCCGAGAACTTTCATACCTATACTATATAAAGAAACCGCCCGGGAGAGAACGGGCGGTTCGGCAGGGTGAATATTTCAGGCTGTATACTAATTATAAAAGTAGGCTCTGATGGGTTCTGCTTCAGTGCGCAGCTTTTTAAGAGCACGCATTTCAATCTGTCTGACAGTTTCCGGGGAAATTCCCATTTTCTCGCCGATCATCTTTAATGTGTATTTCTTATCTTCATCAAAGGCAAATCGGTACTTGAGAATCGTTTTTTCCCGCTCCCGTAAGATATCCAGAAAACGACGGGTATCCTCTTTAAGGCTCTTGGAAACCAGTTCGTTATCCGGGCTGTAGGAATTATCCTCCAGCACATCCAGCAAGGTCCCGTTGTTCATATTAATTTCTGAATCAAGAGATACGGTCATAGCGGCGAGATCGAGTACCGTTGAGACTTCCTGATGATCCATCCCGGTATAGGCCGCAAGCTCTTCGACGCTTGGCTGTCTGTAGTATTCCTGGGAAAAGTCTTCAGATATTTTCTGCAGACGCTTGAGAGCTTCTTCCTTACGATGCGGAAGGCGTATTGCTCTTCTTTTATTGGTAATGGCCCGTGAGATAGACTGCTTAATCCACCAGGAAGCGTAGGTACTGAAACGAACTTCCTTTCTGTAGTCGTATTTTTCAGCTGCTTTAATCAGGCCGAGATTACCTTCCTGAATAAGATCCATCAGGCCCATTTCCGGACTGACATACGCTTTGGCAATTTTTACAACAAGCCGGAGATTTGCATTAATCAAAGAATTAAGAGCTTCCTGCTCTCCATCTTCGATACGGTGGGAAAAATCAAGCTCCTCTTCATAGTTGAGCAGACTGTAACGGCTGATTTCCTCTAAGTAAGCATGAAGTGTTAAATCTGAATCGTCGTGTTTTGTCTTTTTCATCGTCATCACGGTGCATACTGAACAATTATCGTGCCAAGATCTATACATAAGCGACAAAAACTTACAATTACTTATTGCGAAAACATTTAGAGCACATTACAAAAAGAGCGATTCTGTCAAGAACCGCCCTGTGTATACTTTTGTATAACTTCGATTAGTTTATTGATGCATCAAGGCATAGCACATTATGAGCTGATATCAAGTGTCGATCCCGGAATTTCTGCATTTCCCGCTGAAAGCTGATCGTACATCATATCGGCAATTCCAAGATCCGCCGTCCTGCTCATATTCTTGGCATACTCATCGTACAGTTTGTCCTCAAAGAGCTTTTCCCCTGAATTCTTGGGTATCAGGGTGTCGTCTGAAAGTGTAGCACGCATTGAGTCCAGCATCATTTTTACAAATAAAGATTCAAACTCTTCACAGACTTCCCGCAGCTCTCCGGAGTCTTTTGATTCTGAACGCCGGGAGAGTTCGTCTGTAGCCGTGGAGGCCTTATTGGCATCAAAGGCGATTTTACCACTCATCATCGGATTAATATCCATAAATCAACTCCTCTGCTTTATCTTTTAAGATTGTTGGCGGTACCCAGCATGGAATCGGAAGTCTGAATGGCTTTGGAGTTCAGCTCATAGGCTCTCTGGGCCACAATCATCCCCACCATCTCTTTCACCACCGAAACATTCGAGTTTTCAAGGAACTTGTGGTACACCTTGCCCATACCCTCCTGCCCGGGCACACCCCGCAGGGCATCCCCAGAAGCGGGAGTCTCCATGTAGAGATTTTCTCCGATAGCCTGTAAACCGGCATTGTTGATAAAGCGGTATAAATCAACCTGACCCACATCCACCGGTATATCGTTTCCGGGAATCTTCACCGTCACCTTACCCTGCTGACTCACCGCCAGGCTTTCAGGAATAAAGTTTTCCGGGAGTATAAGTTCGGGCATCAACCGGTATCCGTTGGAACTGACAAACTGACCGTTGGCATCAATCTTGAAAGAACCGTCCCGGGTGTAGCCCAGGGTACCGTCCATGTTCAGAACCCGGAAGAAACCTTCACCCATCACAGCCATATCACCGATGGCATCGGTCTGTTTCAATGAGCCCTGGCTGAACATTCTCTGGGATGCTCCCACCCTGACACCATGTCCCACCTGAATCCCGGTGGGAGTCACTGTTCTTTCGGTAGCCGGAGTACCGGCGATACGGGAGTTCAGATAAATCAAATCCTCAAACTCCGCCCTCACCTGCTTGTAGCCGTTGGTGTTCACATTGGAGAGGTTGTTGGAAATTGTATCAATATTGAATTGCTGGGCGTGCATCCCGGTGGCTGCGGTCCATAACGATCTCATCATAGCTTATATTCCTCTTAATACTTTGCAGCCTGACTGATCAGGCGGTTCAACAGTGAATCCTGGGTGGTAATTACTTTTTGATTGGCCTCATAAGCCCGGTTCACTTCAATCAGGTTCACCATCTCGGTAACCGGGTTCACATTCGAGCCTTCCAGAAAACCCTGCATAACTCCCGGTCTGTCCAGGCCCTCAAGATCTTTTGCATGTCCGGAGTTCTCATTTTCACTCCAGAAGCTTGTTCCCTGTTTCTGCAGGAAACGGTCCCGGGCAAAGCCCACAACCTTGATGGTATCAATCAGTTCCGGATCGGCATCCAGGGTTTCCTGCTGCCACACCCGTCCCAGTTTATCGATGGAAACGTGGTCTTTAGTGATTTTGATAATTCCATTCTCGCCCATCACCGGATAGCCGTCTTTGGTTTCCAGAATCTGCTCTTTACCCAGCCAGAAGGAACCGTTTCTTGTGTACCTCACACCCTGGGGTGTATCTACAGTAAAAAACCCTTCATCGTCCAGAGCCAGATCGTAAGCATTTTCCGTTACTTTCAACGATCCCTGTTCAAAGACCGTAAACGACTCGTTGTACTCAACACCCATCCCCAGTTTCCCCACCACCGGAGCGGTATCCACACTTCCCATGGGAAAGCGGAACTCGCCGTTGTCGTCAAAGCGCCGTATCATCAGTTCAGGGAAGGCCTTGTGCACCGAAGTATCCCTTTTGTAACCGTTCAGATCGACGTTGGCCAGATTGTTTGAAAGAGCATCCAGCCTGTGCTCCTGGGCCCGCATTCCGCTGGCTCCAATGTAAAGTCCCCTGATCATTCATCCCCCCCGGACCCCCGTTTCCGGCGATCCTCATCTTTATCATCGGAATTCCCCAAGCTGACTTGATTTTTCAATGCTTATTTGTATGACCTCTTTCGCCCATGCATTATGATTAATCACATGAGCGATTTACCCCTTTACTGGAGCCATCCTGAGAACCTCCTGACTGATACAGAAGTGATAGAAGTCCGACGGGCCGACGATAGATGTGAACTGATGCTTAAGCAATCCCCTTTTTACCCCGGAGGCGGCGGCCAGCCGGCAGACAAAGGAAGTATCGACAGTGTTCCCCTGATAGGGATTCACAAAAAAGATGGGAAAATCGTCCATGAACTGGGGAGCATTGACGTTATTACTATCGGGAAAGTTGTTCAATGCAGCGTTGATTCTGATTTCCGGCGGGACTCAATGCAGCAGCACACCGGACAGCATCTTTTATCGGCGGCCCTATTCTCCGAGGGATTGGATACCGTTTCGGTTCACCTGGGGCAGGAATACGTCGGCATCGAAGTGGAAGGCGCTGAAGGCGGAATTGTACCCGAAGAGACTGTAAGGCGGGTTCTTGACCGCTGTAAGCTCTGGATATCGGAAAACAGGAAGGTTATCAGTCACTATTTAAAACCCGAGGAACTCGACGGATTGAACCTCCGGCGGCCTGCAGCCGGAAAATCGGATCTGGTACGGGTTGTAGAAATCGAAGGTCTGGACCATGTGGGATGCGGCGGTGTTCATTTGAAGGATACCGCTTCAATCGGGCTGATACTCTACCTGGGCTCTGAGAAAATCAGGGGGAGAGTGAGACTGAAATGGCTTATAGGCGGCAGAGCAGTAAAGCATGCAGAAGAACTCGGTGGGCAGATGCGCCAAATACAGAAAAAACTCTCCGCCGGCCCAGAAGAAATCTCAGGGAAAGTGGAATCCCTGATTACAGAAAATCAAAAACTTAAAACAAGCGTAAAAAACCTGGGAGAGAAAACCGGCAGCCTGCTGGCCGAATCATGGCTGGCTGTGAGTGGGGAAGATGAATTTATTGTAGAGGCCATCCAAATGTCTGATGGCGGCCGGGAA
>QNBK01000160.1 GCA_003644105.1 Spirochaetota bacterium
AGGGGGGAACCGACTGCCCCCTCTGCGGAGAACATCTCCCCCGGGGAACCAGGGTACATTCGGTTCTCTTTCCGGGAAAAGAGTTCGATCTGATGCGAATCTACGGCTGTCGCCACTGCTGGGAGGGCCATGCTTCAGCCGATTTATCAGGATCCCTGAACTCCCGTCAATGCCCCAGCTGCGGTGAGACCATTCCCGAAGGTGGTTATGTGATGGCTCAGGTTTACAGCAAACCCTACCGAAAAACCCACGTCCATGTGTACGGCTGCACCGTCTGCAAACCGGGCCGGGGTTAACCGGGCAGTTCCCGGTTTGACCATGCAGTGCTTTAGATTTATCGTTGAACGATGATAGGCCGAATACTCAAACACATGGTCCAGAAGGTAATGATGTCCTCCTCTCCCGATGGCCATCAGTCGGAAATGAATCTGGCATCTGTAGAAGACACCGACTTTCAGGGTCTTCCTCCGGACAGCCGAACCCCCGGAGAACGGGCCGAAGAGGTACTTTCTTCCATGAGCCTGGAAGAGAAGCTCGGTTTCGTAACCGGGTATAAATCCCTTGCAATAAGAGCCCTCCCCCGGCAGGGACTGCCTTCGGTGTGGATGAGCGACGCATCCAGCGGACCCCGCAGCTTCGGGGCGGCAACAGCCTTTCCCTCCTCCATCGCCATGGCGGCATCATGGAATCATGAAATTGCAACACTGGCTGCCGACCATATCGCCGAATCCGCCAGAGCCAAGGGAATCTCCATACTTCTCGGCCCCGGAGTGAATATTGCCCGTATCCCTACATGCGGGCGTAATTTCGAGTACTTCGGGGAAGACCCCTTTCTCGCCGGTACCCTGGCAGCCGCCTACGTGAAGGCCTGCACCCGCCGGGGTGTTATCTGTACGGTTAAACATCTGGCAGTGAATAATTCAGAATACGACCGGCACAAAGTTTCATCGGATTTAAGCGAACGGACACTCCGGGAAATCTACCTTCCAGCCTTTGAAATGGCAGTTAAAGAGGGTAAAACCCGGGGCATCATGTCTTCCTACAACCCGGTGAACGGGGTATGGGCCAGTGAAAACCGGAAGCTGCTGACTCAGATACTCCGGGATGAGTGGGGGTTCGACGGTTTTGTAGTTTCCGACTGGAACTCCCTGTATTCCACTGTCGGTCCCATGAAGGCCGGTTTGGATATCGAAATGCCGGCGGCCAAGTGGTTAACCCCCGAGAAAGTGAAGGACGGAGAGGACGATCTGGACCGAATGGCGGGGAACATTCTGCGGACGCTGTTTGCCGCTGGAATCTACGACAGGCCGGTAAAAGATTCCCAGGCCCGGGAATTTCACACGGACCACAATGATGCCGCTCTGAAGGCTGCCAGGGAAGGAATTGTACTGCTGAAGAACGAGGGGGGTACCCTGCCTCTGCCTCAGGGTGATGGTATCACCATTGCCCTCTGCGGACCTCTGGCAGTAGAAAGTTCAACCCTGGGCGGGGGCTCCTGCCATATCGCCAGAACCACCGGGACAGTGAGTCTTTTTGAGGGACTCAAAGCAGCTGCTTCCGGGAATGCCGATGCGGATACCGTTGCGGTGAAAATTGTCTATGTTCAATCTTTGAACAACCCCGGGAGCCGGAAAATCCTCCGGGAAGCTGACGCCGTGGTTATCGCATGCGGCTTCAACTACCAGACCGAAAGCGAACTCTACGACCGTCCCTGGCGGCTTCCTCCCTCCCAGCGGAGGCTCATCCACCGGGTTTCCCGGCTGAATTCCCGATGTGCCGTTATCCTTACCGCCGGCGGAGGAGTGGAAACCGAAAGCTGGATAGATGAAGTTCCAGCACTACTCCACGGAATGTACCTGGGACAGACGGTGGGAAGGGCCACAGCAGAAATTCTCTTCGGGATTGTAAATCCTTCGGGGAAACTCCCCTTCACAATGGCCCGGCATTGGAAGGACATCCCCTCGGTGAAGAACTATCCGAAGCGATACTGGACCACCAACGCCAGGCGTATAGCCCTGGGTCAGGGAAACCCCAGTCTACGTAAAATAAGACATTGGCAATACGAGGAAGGGCTGATGGTGGGCTACCGCCACTTCGATACCGCCGGGGTAGAACCGGCCTTCCCTTTCGGTTTCGGATTAAGCTACACCAGCTTTGCAATTGAGGTGCTGCGGCTCTCTGCAAAGACAATCGTACCGGAAGACAGTCTGGATGTGATTGTTAAGGTTGAAAACACAGGGAAGAGAGCCGGTTCCGAAGTGGTGCAGGTTTATGTTGCAGATACCGAAAGCCGTCTCCCCAGGCCAAAGAAGGAATTGAAGGGTTTTGCCAAGGTAGAGCTGGAACCGGGAGAAGCGGTTGAAACCACCATTCGGCTGAACCCGAGGGCCTTCTGTTACTGGGATTCTGAAGCCGGCGGGACTGACAGTCCCGGAGCCTGGGTGGCTGAACCCGGGGAGTTCCGGATTCTGGTGGGACGGAACTCCGGACTTATCGAATCTGAAAATAAGGTTCGGTTAAGCCGGTAGGCCTTTGATCAAGGGTGTCTGTCCAATTATACTGGTAGGCTATGAGAATTGGTATATTAGGATGCGGGAGTCTCGGCGGGGTAATAGCGGGAAAACTGTGGAACGCGCAAAAGGATACAGTTATAGTCTTTGAACTTAATCCCGATATTGTTTCATCAGTAAAAGAGCATGGCTTGCAGATAACAGAGAATAAGAAAACCACGGTGGCCAGACCGGAAGTATTGGAAGGCCCCGATCAGCTCGATGAACCGATGGATCTGATTATCCTCACCACAAAAGCTACCTCATTAACCCGGGCAGTAGAGGCATACCTGCCGTTTCTCTCAAAGCAGGGATGCTTTATGACGGTGCAGAATGGATTGGAGGCCCTCACCCTTATTGACAGATACGGAGAAGATCGGATTACAGCAGGAAGTGTTATGTGGGGATCCAGCATGCCACAGCCGGGTAGCTATACAGTGACTGCCGATGGTCCTTTTGTTGTAGGCGGTATCGACGGACGAATCACAGAACAATCGTCTCTATGCAAAAGAGCTCTCGAGCAGGCATTCCCTGTTAAGCTATCTGACGATATGCGGGATATTTTATGGACAAAGCTCACTGTGACAGCTTCTCTCACTTCCCTCGGCGCAATTACCGGGCTTTCGTTTGGTGAGATGCTGAAATCAAGGAAGATCCGGGATTTAATCCTCGCTGTAGGTGATGAAGTTGTTGCTGTCGGGCATGGCTCCGGGGTTGGTTTTCTCCACTCTGAAGGAGCACTGAATGTGAATCTTCTTACCGGAGACGGTTTTCCGCCAAATTGGTTAAGGCATCTGCTGGTACGTGCAATCGGACTCAAGCACAGCAGAACCGAATCATCCATGCTTGCCTCATTGAAGATCGCTGTGAAAACCGAGATAGATATGGTTAACGGTGTTGTGGTGGAACTTGGTAAGAAGCATGGCATCAAAACTCCCGTTAATTCTGCAATAGTAAATATAGTTAAAAAACTGGAAACTGGTGCCTTGAGTCCGGGAACTTCAGCATTTGATAGCTTGTTATCACGTTTGAGTTCTCAGATGAAATAGGCTGATTTACAAGCCGAAATCGCCGCATCTCCTTGAAATATTCTGAAGACTGAACCATTGTTATTCCATGCCCGTATATGTGAACAGGTTACTGAACCTGAAGAAAATCAAAGTCGTCGGTTTCGACTTGGACTACACCCTGGTAGCCTACAAAATCAAACCTTTCGAAGGCCTCACCCACTCCCTTGCCGCCGCCCGGCTGGTAAAAGACTACGGCTACCCGAGAGCCGTCGCTAACCTTAAGTTCGACCAGGACAGGGCCATCGTCGGCCTGGTGGTGGACAAGAGAAACGGCAACCTGCTCAAACTCAGCCGCTTCGGAAAGGTGAAGCTGGCCTACCACGGCCTTGAGGAAATCGACTTCCGGGAACGTTCGCGGCTTTATCGGGAACGGGTAATCGACCTCCGGGACCCTGATTTCCAGAGCCTGGACACCTCCTTCGCCATCTCCAACGGCGTGCTCTTCTCTCAGCTTATTCAGCTGAAAAAGGAAGGGGCCTCCCTACCGGACTATCGGAAACTGGCGGGGGATGTAAATATCTGTATCGATTCCCTCCATAAAGACGGCACCCTGAAAAGCAAGCTCAAGGAGAATTTCGGAAAGTATGTGATACAAAGTCCCAAAACTGCGGCTATGCTCGAACGACTGAAGTCCTACGGCAAGAAGCTGATGATTATCACCAATTCAGACTACGAGTACACCCGGAGTCTTCTGGATTTCGCCCTGGATCCCTACTGGAAAAACCACAGTAACTGGCGGGAGGTATTCGATCTGGTTATCACATTTTCCGAAAAACCCCGGTTCTTCGAGGGGCGTCACCGTTTTTTGAAGATTGACGAGAAGTCCGGTCTGATGTCCAACCACGAGGGTCCGGTATCCAGCGGCCTCTGGCAGGGGGGCTGCTTCGAAGATGTTCAGGAGGGATTCGGAGTTCCCGGGGATGAGTTCCTCTACCTGGGGGACCATATTTACGGGGATGTGGTGTCCATCAAAAAGCGTTGTGACTGGAGGACGGCTCTGGTTTTAGGTGACCTCGACGCTGAGCTTGAGGCCATTCACGAAACAAAAAGCCTGCAGTCGGAAATCGACAGTCTGATGAAACTCAAAGAGAATCTGGAAAAAGAGGCCGACGAAGCGGAAATGGACCGTCACACCGGTGGGAAAAGAAGAGTACCCGAGAGTCACATCCGGGAACAGGAGAAATTGAACCTCCGTATCTCCGAGCTGCTGGACGAACTGAAAACCCACTTCAACCCCTACTGGGGAGAAATTCTCCGTGCGGGGAGCGAAGAAAGCCGCTACGCCGAGCAGGTGGAGAAATACGCCTGTATCTATATGACAAAGGTATCCGATCTCTACGATCATTCCCCGAGAACCTACTTCCGGCCCCCCCGGCGGCGGCTGGCCCATGAAATAGGGGATTAAACTTCGTGATCCGGCGGTCGGCGCTCAGCTAAAGTTTTACAGCCGCCCTCATCTCCAATGGCCTTGAGAATAGTGTTGCGGACAGTTTCAGACATCCGATGTACCTGTTCCCGCCGGGACACTCCGGGTTCACGGTAGGTATCCGGAAAAACAGGTTCCCCGATTTTGAAAGTGGTTTTCGGAGGCCACCAGGGAAAAATCTTCCGTATCCACCGCTCTTGCAGGACTTCTGCCAGGGGAAAAACCGGCACATTGTTGAGAAAGGCAAAAAAGAAAACACCTTCCAGAAAGGGACCGGGCTCCTGAGAGCGCCAGCTGATAACACCTTCCGGATAGAAGTGAATAAACCAGTTTTTCTCCAGGGATTTTTTAATAAAACCTGCGATACTCATAGGGTTTTCATCGGGAATACCGATGGTTCTAAGCAGTCTGGTAAGCCAACCCACATCCTTACGGGTAACATTGTTCTCTTCCGCACTGAACATAATCTTCTGCGGCCAGATGGCCACACCACTGAATCCCGGCTCCAGATACTGACAGTGATTGGCAGCAATCAATCCACGATGGTATCCCCGAATGTTACGACGGCCTTTAACACGAAATCCGTATACCGTTTTCCCGATCAGAAATACAATGGGAATAGCTATAAGGTTGTACACAATAAAACTGGCAATCCGGAAAAAAAGAGGACCATCCATCGAAGTCGGAAGTTTTTTCATATTGAACTACAGCACCGTCCTGTCCTTCCAGTTGTAACCCTGACCGGTAACATCATCAATATAACTCTTCCATGCCACCACCAGAATGAACAGAAACTGTACCGGATAAAACAAAGGAACATACCAGGGCAGGCGTCTGTCGTATACCGTTATGGCCCAACCGATAAAGATTCCCAGGTTTCCGGCGATAATCCACGGGGTCTGCGCCCATCCGCCAATCATGGATAAGGGAATAAGAAATGCCGGTAAAGCCAGAAAAGCAAGGATAAAAAAAGTCATGATAACCAGAGGATAAACTTTTTTATCAAAGTATTCGTATATCGACCGTTTCAACCCGGAAACTGTGTGCTCCCAGGAATCGTACATATTACCGGCAAGAACCTTCCTTGCATCCAGAAACACATGACGAAACCCGGCAGCTTTCATAGCGCGGCCCATCTGAATATCTTCCAGAATTTTATCGTACACCACGGCAAAACCGCCTACTCCCTCATACGCTTCCCGTCGAAAAACCATCAGCTGGCCGATTGCATGACTGAAAATAGGCAGTTTTGAAAACTTAATCAGCCAAAAGGGTAAAAACGTCATGTTCACCATGTAAATCAGGGGGAAAAAGATATGTTCTTTTACCGTTTTCGCATGATGTCTGGCATAAGCAGACATGGAATCCGCCTTGTGACGACGCATTCTATCCGCAACCCAGGAGAGAAAATCCGGTGAGGGTTTTATATCGGCATCCAGAAAAACAAACAATTCACCTTTTGCTTTTTTTGCCAGCTGGGTCATGGCGAAGGGCTTTCCCTTCCATCCTTCCGGCAGGCTTTCACCTTTTAGAATACTGATAGAATCATTTTCTTTCGCATAGGTTTCCAGGGTTTTCCAGGTTCCATCGGTAGAATTATCATCAATCAAGATAATTTCAAAATTTGTATAATCCTGTTTTAAAAGACCGTCCAGAGTCGGACGGATACGTTGCTCTTCATTCCTGGCCGGTATCAGAACTGAAATCATCGGTCCGTCATTAAT
>QNBK01000161.1 GCA_003644105.1 Spirochaetota bacterium
CGGGGTAATCTTCAAACAGCCGGTTCCGAATTCCTTATCCACATAGGCATCGGCGATCACAGGAATCTCCCGGCCGATGATGGGGAGTTTAACGGTTTTCCCGATAACCGATTTATACCGTTCGTCATCCGGATGCACCGCCAGAGCGGTATCCCCGAACATGGTTTCCGGCCGGGTGGTGGCCACGGTGAGCCTCCCGCTGCCGTCGGAAAGCTGATAGTGGATTTCCCAGAGACCGCCCTGTTTCTCTGAGTGGTCCACTTCATCGTCTGCCAGGGCCGTACCGCAGGAGGGGCACCAGTTCACCAGGTATTCGCCCTTGTAAACCAGATCGCGTTCATAAAGAGTGACAAAGACTTCCCGGACCGCATCCGAGCAGCCCTCGTCCATTGTGAAGCGTTCCCGGCTCCAGTCGCAGGAGGCGCCGATCTTCTCCAACTGTTTGGTGATGATGGTGTGATGTTCGTCCTTAACCTTCCAGGTTTCTTCCAGGAATTTCTCCCGGCCCAGATCGTGACGCTCCAGTCCCTTTTCTTTCAGACGGCGTTCCACAACGTTCTGAGTGGCGATGCCCGCATGATCGGTACCCGGTACCCAGAGAGTAGGACGGCCCTTCATCCGCCAGTAGCGTATCAGAACGTCCTGAAGACTGTTGTTCAGACCGTGTCCCATGTGCAGAACCCCGGTAACATTGGGCGGAGGAATAACGATAACAAAAGGATCTTTCCCGCTGCCGTCGTCTTTGGGTTTAAAATAACCGCCGTCTTTCCACATCGCATAGATGCGATCTTCAAAATCTTTGGGGTCGTAGGCCTTGGGTAATTCGATTGCCTTCACTTCTTCACGTCCTTTTTGCCTTCAGGTTTTCAGGTGTGAACATAATAACGGAGGGAGGGAGGGATATTCTAGATGACCTCTCCCGCCCCTCTGCTTGAAAAGCACCGCCATGAGGATTATCTTTGGCCCCGGAGACTTGAACAATATGGATACCAAAACCCTGCAGGAGGAAATCCGCAGCAAAGCCGAAATCTCATTCAGCCGTTCCGGCGGCCCCGGTGGGCAGAACGTCAATAAACGGGACACCAAAGTTACCCTGCATCTGTCTGTGGATGCCCTGGAAATTCCTGGCGAGGCCGGTATTACAAAAATCAAACGGCGTCTTTCCACCCGAATCAACAGCGAAGGGTTCCTTGTAATTCAGGCCGACGGTGAGCGGAGTCAGGCCCGTAATAAAGAAGAAGCCCTGGATCGACTTGAATCCCTGATAATCCACGCTCTCCGTCCGGATCCAAAACCCAGGAAGAAAACAAAGCCCACCAGAACCGCAAAAGAGAGGCGTATCAAGGGTAAAAAAATACGGAGTCAGATTAAAAAAGGACGGCGACAAGTTTCCGGTTCCGGGGATGAGTAGATTTCAGGCTGTCAACTTATCTTTTTTATCCACCCATTCAGAGAATCCCCGAGCCAGAAGTTTCCCGTCCTTTAAACGCTTTACCTCATGAATCAGCCCCTTGAAAACGTTTCGCGTTGTAAATATAACTTCATCTCCAAGAAGTGCCTCTCCAAGAAAACGTATGCCCATCTCTCTCGGCTCCGAATCTCTGTAAAGAGAATCGGGAACGGACTCCATGAGCCAGTCCATATAGCAGGTGTTATGCAGATGCCCGTAAAGATCCACATCTCCCCGGCGAACCCTCAGATTGATTCGGCTCTCATCATTAACCCCGGGAAGGGCCGCAGGGAAAACGGGAGTCGTCGATTCCGGGTACATTCTCCGGTACGGACTGTCCCTGTCAATAAACCAGGATTTTTTGAATATCTCGGGAATCGGAAGAGGTTTTCTGTAATTGACATCCCAGTACACCCAACGTCCACCGGCTTCACCCAGAACTTCCCCTTTCAGAGTGGAAATACGGTACTCGCGAATTCCTGTAAACCCCTTCCATTCTGATATCCAGGTTTCAATAACGATCGTTTCTCCGTATTCCGGGTACCGGACTATTCTCATCGAACCTCCGGTAAGCACCCATCCCTGCCCTTTTTCAAGCAGTGTAAAAAGATCCTGTCCAATTGAATGGCAATGCCCTGCGGCAGATTCTTCCAGATAACTCATCATAGCTGCGGGCTGTACCGTACGCCTGTTGAAGAAATCACTGTAACCGGCGGATACCACATGTCTGTATGGGTGATGTTCAATGCTCATGTGTATAAAGATATTCAGTTTCACCTCAGCCGGGAATGAGATGTTTGTACTGTTTTGCCATGAATTTAATGGTAGAAACGCACTAGTGCTGATACACCATGTCTGTTTTTTCTTGAGTTCTCCTTTCATTCCCGATGTATTCAGTTTTTTCAAGTTGTTCCGACAGGAAATCAATTAAGAGAAGTGTTATCATTTATGAAACAAGGAAGGCTTACATGACACATACATTTCAAAATAAAAACAGCATCGTTCCGGCTCTGACGATTTTTGTCTCAGCCATATTTTTAAGTGCCTGCGCCGGAGGCCCCGGGGCAGAGTCTCAGGTAAAATCAGAGAACGAAATCCGCACTTATGAACGATTTAAGTCCGATACCGCTTTGAAAAATCAGGACGATCTGCAGAAAACCGGTATTTACAACGACGACAAATTCTTTTATGTGGTAATCAGCCTGACAGACTCAGGCACCGACCGCTATCCCGAATGGGCCTGCGACAAACTCCTCACTTCCCTCTACGGCTACAGGGCAGCCGACCAGAGAATGGTTTCAGATAACGAGTTCTATGAATTAGCCCTCAAGTTTTCCGTCGACGAGATTATTGAAGGAAAATATGAGAATCTGGCCCGGGTGAAAGTCAGAGAAAAGGACGTTGAAAGCTTTCTGATGAACTACAAGGCCGAGAACTAGAATAGCGCTATAGCGAAAGTCCGACTTCCTGGGCCGCTTTCACCAGTTCCACATCGCTGATGATTTCAAGCTTGTTGAAAATATTGT
Source organism: Spirochaetota bacterium (assembly GCA_003644105.1). Taxonomy (GTDB): domain Bacteria; phylum Spirochaetota; class Spirochaetia; order DSM-2461; family DSM-2461; genus UBA2779. Next base: position 2,977 of record QNBK01000161.1, read on the forward strand.
AACGGTGAACCGAGGCGGTCCTGGGGCTGATTCCCAGTTTCCAGGCCACCTCTTTGTAGCCCAATCCTTCAGCAAACAGTTTAAATACTTCCTTCTCCCGCCGGGTAAGTTCGGCATAGAGCAGTCCCTTACCCCTTTCGTGTTCTGTAGAAACAAGAAGATCTTTCAATTGAGAGGACACGCAAAACAGTCCGGCATCAGTCTTCAATGCGACAAGGAGTTCAGAGCCATCGCCCTCTTTAAGAAAATAACCCCTGCAGCCGATATCCCTGGCCCGCAGAATAAAACCACTCCTTCGATGCATGCTGAGGATAAAAATCCGGCAAACGGGCATCATTTCCAGTATTTCCCGGGAAAAGGACACCCCGTCTCCATCGGGTAGGGTTACATCCAGAATAATATCTGAAAAAACCTCATTCTCAAGTTCCAGGCGGGCTTCAGACAAGGAACCCACCTCTCTTATCAAGGCATCGGGGATTTCACCATGTATCAGAGATTTCAGTCCGTTACGAAACAGAGGGTGATCGTCAACCAGTAATATTGAGTCAGAATCTGACATATCCTGTTTCCTCCAGAGGTATCCTGCAGTTAAGAGTCATTCCATTTCCAGGCTCAGAACTTATATTCAATTGCCCCTTCATAATAAGAACCCGATTCCGGATTCCCTTAAGACCCAATCGATAGCTATGTTCATCGTCACCAGGTTTAAAACCGGCACCATTATCCCGGTATTCATAATACAGCGCATGACTCTCTTCCTGAACTTCTATAAAGGCCCGGCAGTCGCCGGAATGCTTAACCGCATTAGTCAGACACTCCTGAATAATCCTGTAAAGATGTCCGTATATTTCCTGATACCTGTGAGGTGAAACCTTCCCTGGAAGATACTTGATATTCACCCGGGAACGCTGTTCAGCATTCACAATGAGGTCGTGAACCGCATCATTAAAAAGCTCTGTGGAGAAATCAGGAGTCCGGAGGCTCTGAGATAAATCACGGATTCTTGAAATCAGTTTATCAACAATTTCCAACTTCCCGGTTTTTGATTCATCTGTACTCAGGCTCATTCTTATCCATGAAAGTTCCTGTGCAATATCATCATGAAGATCCAAAGCGATACGGTTTCGTTCTTCTTCCTGAGCTTTGGATATTTCAATCTGTATCCGCCTTGAGGATTCGATGTCAAGCCTCTGCCTGGTCCCGTCTTCAATGGCAATAACAACAAGTATCATAAGGAGCAGGATTACCAGAACCTGGGCCTGGAACAGAATCAGAATACCCACGTCCAGCTTATCCCTGAAATTAATTAATGCATGATTAACAGATTCAAGATTTGAACCCACCCCCGCAAAAATAGTAACAGGAATCCGGCCCCCGGGTTCTCCAGCCAGAGAAATGAGAGTATCAAGCGTACCTATAAGCGTATTTACAGTCCGGTCGAAGTTTGTTAATCCACTGAGCCTCTTCAACTCAGAAGTCAAACCCCACATCTGTATCTCCTGCAGTTTTTCAATGAGTTTCCCTCTGGACTCATCATCAAGAGAATCAGATGATACAAGTAAATCCCCGGCCTGCGCCCATGTTACAGCTGTAACAGTATAGCTATCGAGAAGCTTATTAATTTCCCCGCCGGCTTTGAGAAACTGGCGGTTCAGAATTATTAACGGAATGAAAAAAAGAAATACCAGCAGAAGAGGCAGCAGCCATCTTTTTATAGATTTTATGGAGATTGTCAGCATACGTAATTCACAGTAGCATAAAACAACGATGAAACACCGGACTATAAAGATAATTATGATTATTCTTGCAGCCGTTATCTTTAATAATATAATTCAGCTGCTTGGAGAATTTGTTTTTACCATACCCTTTTATTTTGATTCAATGTTCACTATCGCCGTCGGTATCCTTTTCGGCTGGATTCCCGGATTGATAACAGGCTTGCTGACAAACCTTGGAATGGAACTTACCCACAGTTTTCATGGGCTGAGCGGACCTTTTGCAGTTGTCAATATGGCAAGCGGTGTAATTGCCGGATTAATTGCCGCTGATAAAGATAAGTACTGGAGTCTTTCCAGACAGATATACATGATACTGGCCCTTACAACCGCCAATGTTCTTCTGGGAGCCTACATCGTCAATGTCCTCTTTGGAGGGCTTACCGGTTCTCCCCCGGATATTCTGGTAAGCGCGTTACTGTTGATGGGTCAGAATCAAGTTCTGGCCACCATTATGGCTCGAATCCCCATCAATCTTGTGGATAAGGGATTGCCGGTTCTGGTAATTTTCATCGGCTACCGGATTTTTCAGTCCCGCAAAAAAAAGCAGACTGGATAATTGTTTTTTACATTCCCCGAGTTTCCGCCCCTCTCTTCCCCCCATTCTTCCCCCGCCGTATAATCCCTCCATGGCAGATGAAACAATTATTTTTTCCCTCTCAAGAGCCGGAAAACGCTACGGTACAAAAACAATCTTCTCGGATATCACATTAAGTTTCTTTCTGGGAGCTAAAATCGGCATTATCGGAGCCAACGGTTCGGGAAAAACCACCCTGCTGAAAATCATGGCCGGACTGGAAACCGACTTCGACGGCGACCGCATGATGTCAGAAGATGTCAGTGTGGGCTACCTGGCCCAGGAACCGGAACTCACCCCGGGTAAAACCGTCCGGGAAGTGGTGAGTGAAGGGGTGGGAGAACTCACCGGACTCCTGACCGAGTACGATGAAATCAGCAACAGGTTTGCCGAGCCCATGAATGATGATGAAATGGAAAGACTCCTGAACCGTCAGGGGACTATTCAGGAGAAAATAGAAGCTGCAGACGGCTGGGAACTGGATTCCCGACTGGATCTGGCCATGGAAGCCCTCCGCTGTCCCCCGGACGATCAGATTGTGGATAATCTCTCCGGTGGGGAACGCCGTAGAACAGCACTCTGCCGGCTTCTGCTCTCAAGGCCTGATGTTCTGCTCCTTGATGAACCCACAAACCATCTGGACACCGAAAGCATCGCCTGGCTGGAGCATCACCTCCACGATTATACCGGAACGGTAATCCTGGTAACCCACGACCGCTATTTCCTGGACAATGTTACCGGATGGATACTGGAACTCGACCGGGGCAAAGGTGTTCCCTGGAAGGGCAATTACGCCTCCTGGCTGGCCCAGAAGGATGAACGACTCCGCCTTGAAGGTAAAGCCGAAACCAAACGGCAGCGGAACCTGAAAAAAGAACTGGAATGGATACAGCGGGCCGGTCCCCAGCGGCGGCTGCGCTCCAAAGCCCGGCTCAAAGGCCTGGACGCCCTTCGGAACGTTGAAGCCCAGGAAGAGGCCCGGGATGCCGAACTCTGGATTCCCCCGGGTCCCCGGATGGGTGATGTTGTTGTTGAAGCGGCGGGACTCACCAAGGGCTACGGGGAAAAACTCCTCTTTGAAAACCTTGATATTACGATTCCCCCCGGGGCCATCGTAGGAATCGTCGGCGCCAACGGAGCCGGTAAAACAACCCTTTTCCGGCTGATTACCGGAGATGAGACCCCCGATTCCGGCACGGTAAAAATTGGAGAAACAGCAAAAATAGCCTGGGCCGACCAGCTGCGCAGAGGGCTGGATCCCAATCTTTCCGTCTGGCATCAGATATCCGGTGGCAAGGAGATAATTACTCTGGGTGGGAAGGACATCAACTCCCGGGCCTGGCTGAACCGTTTCGGCTTTGCCGGCAACGATCAGGGTAAGAAAGTCGGAAACCTCTCCGGCGGGGAAAAAAACCG
>QNBK01000162.1 GCA_003644105.1 Spirochaetota bacterium
AGCGCCTGAAGGTCCGGTCGGCCAGGGACAGAAGGGGGAACACCATGAAAAACCAGCCGGCATAAATAGACGGGACAATCACAAAACTCACCGGGTTGAATGTGGCCAGCCAGTAATTAAACAATGCATAAGTGATATAACCGTAAAAGGCACCCCATATGGGGCTGGCCCACCAGGGAACCCGGCGTATGAGAATAACCACGGGAATTATACTGATCCATGCAAATGGGGCAAAACCCCAATCGGCAATGAAATTGGGAAAGCCCAGAGCGAAGAGAAGAGACCCGAGGAGAAGCAGACCGGCATTGATGGCAAATTGGATTAAAGGACGTTGAGTATTCACGGCACAGAGACTAACACGCCCCCGAAAGGGTGAGCAATCGGCCATGAAATGGCCAAAGAGGTCATTTATCGCAATTTTCTTAAAAAAACCAGTAACCTGAGTATATTTTTTTCCCTTTTTAGTTACACAGGCATATAATAGCCATACCGGCTTTTGAGTCGGGACATCAGGAGGCAACATGAAAAGGACAATCGTTCTCATCGCCGTCATAGTATTGGCGGCCGGCATGGTCTACGCTGACGGCCATGGATACTTCGGCAGCCCCGAAGGCCAATGGAATCTGGCAGGCACACGTCTATACCAGAAAGATGCAGCAGCGCCCCGTGCAAAAGCTTGGATGGCTATTCCCCAGAACGGCTCAATGGTTTACGAGTTCACAGTACGTTATGAAGGCGGCGGTGAAGATGGACACGGCGGCGTTGGAATTCACATCCTCGGCGACTCGGCTCCCAGCGGCAAATCATGGGGATTTGGAGATTCCTGGCTTCTCTGGCTCAACTACGATGTTAATTCATCTACAGCCGGAGTACCCTTGGGCTTAAGTGCACAGGTTTACAAGAGTGATAGCAACAAGAAGATGGAAGTTGTTAAATCCATTGCTCTGAATCCTTACATCGGTCTTCTTTCAGCCAATCTCGACGTTGATATCCCCGTAAAACTCACCTTCCTTGCCGACAAGGGCCGGATTATCATCGCCGATCCTACTGGAGCTTCTGCAGGTTGGTATGTCGACCTCCCTGGATCCAGAGGAGATTCCGGTAATTACGTCGCTGTCCGTACCAACAGCGTAAATGTCAGCTTCACTTCCCCAGACGTGAACATGTAGGGAAGCCCAACCAATTCATTTTGGGATAACTCCGGCTGCGGCCGGAGTTTTTTTTCATTCAGGCGAAATGAGCAAATATGAACATAGAGAACAAACAACAGGCCCGAAAATCGGCTCAAAAGATTTTATCCTCCCTGGATAAAGAACAGCGGAAGCTGGCAGCGGCCACAGCTTCAGCAAATCTGAAGGAAAATGTCTACTGGAGGGAGGCAAGAAGCCTTTTAGCCTACCTGGCCTTCGGTTACGAATTGGATGCCGATCCCGTTATCCAGGCGGCCATTGATGAGGGAAAGTACGTGTTTGTCCCCAAAGTTTCCGGACACCTGATGAGTTTCCACCAGGTGAAATCCCTGGAAGGACCGTTTAATAAAGGGGTTTTCGGGATTCGGGAGCCTCTGGAGAACAGCCCTGAGTGGAATGCCCTTTCCTCTCCCGGACCAGCACTGGTACTGGTACCCGGACTGGCCTTTGATGAAAACGGCAGGCGCCTGGGCCGTGGAGGAGGCTACTACGACCGTTTCCTTTCAAAGATACGCCGTGAGGCCGAGGCCGTCGGGGAGCAGGCCCCTTTGTGCATTGGTTATGCATACAAGGAACTGATTACAAGGAAAGTCCCCACCGAAAAGTTCGACCAGATTATTGACGGGCTGGTTAGCGATGGATTTTCAGGATTGTTCTGAATCCTCTTCCGAACTCTGTTTCTCTGTCCTTGTCGTGCCCGGCCGGTAAGGGTATCTTTGACAGCGGGAGTATCAATCATGAGCAAAATCAAATCCGCCCTGGAGCTGGCCCTGGAACGAACCGCCAGTGTTGAAATCGATAAAGAATCTATCAGAAAAGACGAATATACCCGAAAAGGAAAATCAACCGCAGGTAAATACATCGGGAATCCGAAAGCCCTGTCCCTGGTAGATGAAATCAAAACACTCAAAGGGGACGAACAGAAATGGTTCAGTGATGGGGTTATTGAAACCCTGCTGGCCAACATCACCCTCCCCCGTTATGAAACCGATTTAAGCCGTTATCCTCCAATTGCCGAAGCCCTGAAAAGCATCGGAAAGAAGAAAGGTCCTGAAGCTGAAAATCTGGCATACCTGCTGGGCCAATACGAAGATCTTTTCAAGCAGTACCTCCAGAACATCCTCCAGCTGGAAGAACAGCTGAAAACCCAGTGGGAGCCCCGGCTCCGGCAGAAAGAACAGCAGCTCAAACAGCAGACCGGTCAGGCCGTCAGGCTTACACCGGAACAGGATCCCGAATTCGGCAAGGTTCTGACAGAAGAGCTTTCCAAACTGGATGCCCAGTACGCCGAGATTCTTTCCAAGGGCAAGGAAGAAATCCGGAAACTGGTGTAACCGTACCGATGGACCTGTTTGAAGGGAATGCCCTCTCAACCGAACCCCTGGCCGCCCGCATGCGCCCCCGGAACCTCGAGGAGTTTGTAGGTCAGGAGCACATCGTCGGCCCGGGGCGGCTCCTGAGACGGGCCATCGATGCCGATCAGCTCTCCAGCCTCATCTTTTACGGCCCCCCGGGAACGGGAAAAACCACCCTGGCCCGGGTAATTGCCGGAAGTACAAAGAGCCGATTTGTTACCCTGAACGCCGTCCTTACCGGGGTAGCGGATATCAGGCGGGAAATCGCCGGGGCCAAAGATGCCCGGAGTCTCCAGGATAAAAGAACCATACTCTTTGTGGACGAAGTGCACCGCTGGAACAAATCCCAGCAGGACGCCCTTTTACCCTGGGTGGAGAACGGCACGGTTATTCTCATCGGCGCCACCACAGAAAATCCCTATTTTGAAGTGAATAAAGCTCTGGTCAGCCGCAGCAGAGTATTCCAGCTCACCGGTCTGGATGAATCCCACCTGGCCGAAATCGCCCGGCAGACCCTGGAAGATAAAGAAAGGGGTTACGGCCGCTGGATGGTGGAATTCGAAGCCGGAGCCCTGGAGCACCTGGTAAATATCAGCGCCGGGGATGCCCGGAGTCTGCTCAACGCCCTGCAGCTGGCTGTGGAAACCTCTCCGGATTCTTTTCCCCCGGAACCCGGCTCTGTTATTGAAGTTACCATGGCCGCCGCCGAAGAAAGTATTCAGCGCAAGGTGGTGCTCTACGACAAGGAAGGGGACTACCACTTCGATACTATCAGTGCCTTTATCAAGTCCATCCGGGGCTCGGATCCCGACGCCGCTCTGTACTGGATGGCCCTGATGATACGGGCCGGGGAAGACCCCCGGTTCATCTTCCGGCGCATGCTCATCAGCGCCTGCGAGGATGTGGGCCTGGCGGCTCCCGAGGCCCTGGGTGTCGTGGAATCCTGCGCCGCTTCCTTTGACAGGGTGGGCCTGCCTGAAGGTCAGTACCATCTCACCCACGCCGCCCTGTATCTTGCCACCTGCGCCAAATCAAACTCCGCCCTGGGATATTTCGACGCCCTGAAATCCATTGATGAAGAGAAAAACAAGGATGTTCCCAGCCACCTTAGGGATGCCAGCCGGGACAAACACGCCTTCGGTCATGGGGAAGGTTACAAATATCCCCACGCCTGGCGTGATCACTGGACCGCCCAGCAATACCTTCCCGACGGCCTTTCCGGCCGGGTGTTCTACCGCCCCGGTGAACTGGGATACGAAGGGGATGTCAGAAATGCCGTTCTGGCCCGGCGGGAAGCTCAGGTTGCATCCATGCTTGATGATGAGAACCTCACAAAAGGTGAAATACTCACTTATTCTCCCGGGGACGACGAACGGGAACGCTGGGTGAGGCGCACCGAAACATCCCAGGAACCTCTGGCGGTTTCGGTACGCAATCTCCTCTTTAAAGGCTGGAATGCACAGCGCCATGATAGAGTGCTCATTCCCTCAGATCCCGCGGGAACCCTTATCTGGGAGGCTCACCGCCGGGTTCCCGAAGGCGGAGTTACCGCTCTCTGCCGAAGCAGCCGCTCGTATGATGCTTTGAGCTGGCTGGCCGGTGGACTACCGACTGCCGAGCGCCCGAAACTACTCATCGGTAGTATGGATAATGAAAAAACCATCATAGAACTCAGCTCCGGCGAGGTTCGATACGATGTTGTTCTGGGACGGAACTGGATGGTTCAAGGTGATACTCCTGAATCGCGTATCGCCCTGCTGAAAAGTACCCTTGAAATTACGGCTCCAGGGGGAAAACTGCTCCTGGCCGAACCCCACCCCGGAGAAGGCACCACCCTGGCGGGTATTCTTCCCCCTGGTGTTCTGGAGGATACCGCAGAACATCGCTTTATAGACTGTGAAAAAGCGTTTCTTGAAAACTTTTTCGCCGAACAGACTCCGGAACCAGTGAAACAACTGGTTGATAATGCCGGTTGGAACAACGTAAGAGTAGATAGCTGCAGTGTCAGTGAAAATCGCCTCCTGGCCGAAAGCCTTCTGGATTCCTGGTTATCCGCCAACCGTAAAGGCAGCTACGGAGCCGAGATAGCTGCTCTGATGGGAAAAGAAGAGTGGGAGGAAACCGCCATTCGGCTCAAAGCCATACTCGCCGGGAGAACCGTCCACTGGGATACCGCCCTTCTCGTTATATCGGCATCCGCATGATTGCTGATATTCCCGTAAACATCCCGATCCTCTATGAAGACGATGAACTCCTGGCGGTGGAGAAACCCCGAAACATCCACGTCCACCCCACTAAAATGTCCCGGGGAGAAGAGAGTGTTCAGTCAATCCTGGAAGAAGAGCGGAGTTGCCGTCTCTACCCGGCCCACCGGCTGGACCGCCCGGTAGGAGGTGTTCTCCTGATTGCAAAAAATTCGGAAACCGCTTCGATATTCGGAGAGGCTATGCGAACCGGAGGCGTCATGGACAAGCGATATCTCTGCATAGTCCGTGGCAGAATGGAAGGCGGGGGAAGCATCAACCGGCCCATCCGGCAGTCTCCGGGAAAACCCGAGCGGGAGGCAACCACCCGCTGGAGGGCCCTGGCAACGGCCGATGCCCCCTGGTCTGACGGCATCTTCCCCGCAAGCCGTTACACCCTGGTGGAATGCATACTGGAAACCGGGCGCTACCATCAGATCCGCCGGCACCTGGCCTTCGAAAATCACCCCATTCTGGGAGACATACAGCACGGGGATAATCCCCGGAACCGGATATGGCAAAAAGAAACCGGTATTGACGGACTGATGCTCCGGGGCCACAGGCTTTCTTTCCTGCACCCCGTAAGCGGAGAGAGGATTTCTCTGACAGCTGATCCGGATGAGAGATTTATTAAGGCAGCAGAACTATTCGAATGGGAAGAACATCTGGTTAGAGAGTAACACTTAGTCTTTTATTTTGACTAAGCATTCATTCAGGGTTATACTTTCCATATGATACAAACCAGCATTCATGAAGCGAAAACCCATCTCTCCCGTTATATCCGCCTGGCACTTGAGGGTGAAGAAGTTATTATCGCCAAAGGGAAGCAACCTCTTGTTAGACTTGAATGCCTCTTTCCCCCGGGGGAGAATCGTCGTTTAGGGGGCGGGTCCGGTTTAATTGTAAATATGCCTGAAGATTTTGATGCCCCCCTGGATGATTTCAAAGAGTATTCATGAAAGTTCTCATGGATACCCATGCTCTTCTTTGGGCTATAAACGGAGAGGAGAAACTGGGAAAAGAGGCTGTGAAGGCTTTTAATAATCCTGAAACTGAATTGTTCTTCAGTATGGCAGGGTATTGGGAAATCTGCATTAAAATTTCACTTGGGAAACTTCAGCTTGCCGACGACTGGGTAAAAATCATTGAGAAAGAAATGAACCTTAACAGTATCAAGTGGCTGCAAATCCAGAAGGGGCACCTGGAAGCCCTGGTTAATCTTCCCTTTCACCACAGAGATCCATTCGACAGGTTGATGGTTGCTCAAGCTTTGTTTGAAAACATGACTCTGATGACGAAGGACAATGAAATCGGAAAATACGCTATTTCCATCCTCTGGTAGCATTCGGCACCCGTCCTTTACCTACTTCCGGGGCAGAACAATGTCCCTTTCGTCCTCATCCTCCCGGGGACGGTAGAGAACAGCTACATGACCGATTGTCCGCACTAATACAGCATTTGTGCCTTTTGCCAGCAGGGGTGCAATTTCCAGAATATATTTTTTATGACCCACAAAGCGCACTTTGATGAGCTCATGAGCTTCAAGCTCGGCATCCGTCTGAGCCGTAACACCATCAGACAAACCTTCCTTACCGATCATAACAGTGGGTTTGATTCTCTGGGCCTTGCTCGCAAGCCATCTGCGCTGGGTTTTCGTCAGTTCCATTTTCGTCAGTTCCATTAAGGTATCCTCTCGTGCCGGCAGAGAATACGCCATGAGGGCATGTTCGTCCAGCCTTGTATTGACACACCCCCATATATAAGGGTAAAAAATAGCCCGCATGGTGGATGTAGTTCAGTTGGTAGAGCACCAGATTGTGGTTCTGGTTGTCGCGGGTTCAAACCCCGTCATCCACCCTCCAAGCGTCCTTAGCTCAGCTGGATAGAGTACCGGGCTTCGAACCCGTAGGTCG
>QNBK01000163.1 GCA_003644105.1 Spirochaetota bacterium
ATACATCGTTCCTGGGCGACAGATTGAAAACCGACGACACCGGATATCTGGTTACAGCACCGGACTCAACTGCAACGGAAATCCCCGGGGTGTTCGCCTGCGGAGATGTCAAGGACAAGGTTTTCCGACAGGCGGTTACCGCCGCGGGATCCGGGTGCATGGCGGCTCTTGAGGCCGAACGCTGGTTGAGCGAGAACGCCTTGCCCATAACTTTGCCGGATGGAACAAGGTGAGCTAACCTATAATTCTCTGATGAAATCTCCAAGAATCCGATGTACCTCGGCTTCAACCAAATAGGGAATAAAGCTACTGAATCCTTTTACCGATTCGATAGATAACTGATTCCCAGGGTTCCCTGTCCATATAAGGAACAAGACGCATTGCATAATCAGGGAATATCCCTCGTCCGGTTTCTGCCCCCTGTTTCTCGAGGAAATCCATCAGCTGTGGATACCAGTAAGGATTTCCGTAGAGAGCATTCCATACAGGGCGGGAATCGTATATCAGCTCAAGCTCATCGGGTAGAATTATCCACCGGACTTTATTTTCTATCAGGAAGGCTTCCAGACTCTTCTCTCCCCGATCTATGTTTCCGGTGTTCTCCGGGTTTCCCAGATTCTCCAGATCTCTCCAGATTACAAGCCTGTCGTAATCAAAGGCGAAAGCTGTATTCAGATTGGCCAGCACCCGTCCTTCTCCATCAATATTATTCTCCAGGAAATAACGATAAGAAGAATATGAAGGAGTTTTAATGGAATGCATCACTTCCTGCAGGGTATACCATGAGAGACAAGAGGCCGCCAGGAAAACCGCCAAAGATAACAAAACAGAACCCGTTTTTCTAAACTTTGTCCCGGCAAGCATAAGCTTCAACTGGAATACAACATATCCAGCAAGCAAATAAGCTGAAGGCATCAGAAAAGTAACCGTTGGCGGCCCGTATTTCCCTACAATAACCATCCCTACAGTCAGGGAAAGGGGAACCGACAAGAGGTAAACCCCGGATTTTCTGCTGAGAAATCCAGAGAGTCTTTTCCGACTGCCCTCAGGAAAGAATAGGGACAGAGCTGTACATAGAAAACCTGCTGATCCGAGGACAAACATCGGATGGAGGTTCGCCAGATAGTAGGTGCCGGCATCACCCCTCCACATTTTCCCCAAAAAAGCTGGGAGACCCAGGAGTTTTATCAGAAGAGTGTCTCGGGTACCTACAGAATCACCGAAACTCAAATAATGCCTGATAAAATCAGCATCCATCATGAAGCTGAAACCCACAGCTGATAAGGCCGAACCTGCCAGTACACCGATAAATACCGGCAATTCACGTGTTCCCCCGGTTCGGCCGGACTCAGGAAAGAGAAAATCCAGCAGATACATCACTCCGATAGGAATGGAAATAATAAATGCATTCGGATGAACAAACACCGCAGCCGAAAGAGGCAGAGCTACGATCCAGGAGGAGCGGTTTCGGCTTTTAAGGCTCCAGGAGTATAAAAAGAGTGCTGTCAGCAGCATTTCCTGACGTCCCAGGTGAGAGGCATACCAGAACTGGGGGGATAAAGCCATGAACAGACCGGGAATGAATCGGAATCGCCTGCCCGAGCCTTCTCTTGAACTATCGCTTGAAGCTATCCTGGTAATAAGTACGAGCGAAAAGAACCCGGCAATCAGCGAGGGTAAACGGGCTGCAAAAGCAGACCAGGAAATGCTGAGAAACGGGGCCTGTATCAGATGGTAGAACGTTTTCAAGGCATGGGGATAACGTGGAGTAAGTCGAAAAACTTCCTCAACAGCTGCAGGACTCCTCTCAGTTACCATGGCCCGGGTTAAAACCGCCAGCCAGGCTTCATCGGAGTGGATAAAGGGATGAATATTTAATGTGAAAAGGTGAGCGAGTAAATATATAAAGAGTAGAACCGACAGTACCCCAGGCCGAAAAAACCGGGCCGAAGCCCGGTTGTAAAAACGCATCGATTATTTTACCAGTTCAAAACCTTCATTGGCCCAACCGGTATCACCGGTTTTTCCGGTACCCATACCGTGCTTCAGACTGGCGGCATCGTAACCCAGGAGACGAAGGATACCTACTGTCTGCCCGGCAGTCTGACCGCTGTAACAGTTGACGATCAATTTCTTGTCAGCAGGAAGGTTGGCAAATGAGGCCTGCATACCAGCGGCATAAGGCATACTGATGGCCGTATCGATATGGCCCTTGGCGTAGTCCTCGGCTTTTCGGGCGTCTACAAACTGCACAGAGTCGTCTCCGGCGGCAAGAATGGCAGCGGCATCAGCTGAAGCAATAATGTTGTTCTTGAACGGAGCATTGCCCGGGAGGCTGCCGAAGTAATCATCTGCAGCGGCCTGGAGAGCAGGATCGATATCATTGGCAATCTGAGCAATCATTACACTATCGGCATCCACCACAGATTCAAATCCATCAACAGTGCTTATACCACGGACAAATCCGTAGCGAACACTCTTTGCAGGAATACCCAGTACGTTCATCACAGCAACAGTCTGACCGGCAGTCTGCCCTGTATAGCAGTAAACATAAACGTTACCGGTTTGGGGAATAAGGCTCATCTGTGAACCCAGATCCGATCCCCAGGGCATATTCACAGCACCGGTGACATGACCTTCGCTGTAAACATCCGGCTGCCGGATATCGATAATAAACATATCCTCCCCGGCCTTCACCTTATCAATAAATACATCTTCTTTAATGATGTATCCGCCTTCCGGGAAGTCGGCGAAGTAGGCTATTGCAGCCTCTTCAACCGGATCGGCCATAACAGCGGTTGATCCAGAAGCATCACCGTCTCCGTTGGCAAAAACGAACCCGGCAACCATCACCAGGCTGAGCAGTAATAACAATGCTTTCTTCATATAAAAACTCCTTACTTTGAATACTAGGATTGATCGGCGGCATTCAGATTCAAAGCCGCCCCTTCAGGTACATAAACAGGATTCATGGGGTTGGCGGTCCATGCCACCCAGGCCCCGTCGTACAATTTAAGATTCCGGTAACCGGCGTTGAATAATGCCAGATAAGTTTGAGCACCCCGGATTGAGGTTTTACAGTACATAACCACTTCATCGTTGTAGTCGATTTTCTTTTCCAGATATCTGATACGGATCTGATTCACCGGCCTGAATGCAGCATCACTGAAGTTGTTACCGTTGAAATCAAGGCAGACCGATCCGGGAATTGTCCCTTCGTTGTATTCCTCGATACTCCGGGTATCTATAAGTACATAATCTGCCGGTGGATTCTCAACATTACTGCGGACGTCCTTTGATGAAATCAGCATATCCTGATTGAGAACTCCGGCTTTGAAGGAAGCAGAGGCAACAGAGGGTACAGTCTTTACAACTTCCACACCTGCCGCAGCCAGGGTGTTCAGACCACCGGATATAACTTTGACATTATCATGACCGTAGACTTTCAGGGTAAACCAAAGCCGAGCGGCATCCATGTTCTTATTGTCATCGTAGACCAGTACCAGCGTATCATTCCCGATACCTGCAGCACCCATCACATCTTCAATTTGATTTGCCGGAGCCAGCAAATTGGGAACCGGTTCGTTAATAACTATGGCTGTCCTTGGAATACTGACAGCTCCTTCTGCATGACGCTTTTTGTAGGTAACACCGTTATTGGCATCAACCAGAACTGCACTTTCTCCAGCCAGTAGTTGAACAGCTGTTTCAGCATCGATAATTTCAGTACCCTTTTCACCAGCCGGCGCGGGACCGCAGCCGGTTAAAAATAAAACGGATAATGTTAAAAGCACAGACATTAAAGCCAAAATTGCCTTTCTCATATATCCTCCTAACCCTTGGCCAGAAGTTTATTCAGTCGTTGTTCTATATGCGGACGGTCGCAATCAATTTCAGTGGCTGCAAGCTCGCCGTTCAGGGTGTAGAAAATTGTCATGGGTTCCACATCGCAGGCAAGGCGGTCACAGAGACGTTTACCCTTGTATAAATCGATAACGCTCAACTTCACCTTACCGCCGTAAGACTTTTCGATTTCACTCATCATAGGCAGTAGTACTCGACTGGGATCGTCTATTGCCGAGTAGACATAGATGAATCCGGGCTTTTCGGCCTGCATAATCTGTTTCTCAAAAACATCACAGTCGGCAATGTACTTTTCAGCTCCCACACCTGCTGTTGCGCCGTCTCCAACAGCGGTAGCCACCTGCTTGAGATCTTTATCCCTGACGTCCCCTGCGGCAAAGACCCCCGGTACCCCGGTTTCCATCAGCTCATTGGTGGGAATGTAACCCTGCCTGTCGAGTTTTACTTTATCTTTAAAAATCTCCGTATTGGGAATGTAGCCGATGAACTCAAAACATGTGTCCACCTTGTAATCTTTCAAATCACCGGTTTTCAGATTTTTCAGCTCCACTGTATCCAGATGGCCTTCCCCCTTGAATGAGTTCACCATGGTATTCCAGGCAAAACTCATCTTCGGATTGTTCATGGCCTGCTCTTTAGCTATCTCGTTACAATCCATCTTGCCGTCATCATGAATCACACTGATTATCACTTCTCTGACAAATTTTGTGAGGAACATCCCCTCTTCGATAGCCGCATCACCAGAGCCGATTATCATGACGGTTTTCCCTTCATTGGCTGCGGCATCACAGGTGGCGCAGAAGCTGATACCCTTGTCAAACAGGTAATCTTTTTCGTTTATAGCGCCGGTGGTTCTCGGTCTTCCACCTGAGGCGATAATGACAGCCCTTGCTTCAAAGATATTTCGAAAGGTATGAACCTCTTTCCATTCGCTCTCGAAGTTCACCTCTTTGACATCCGTCCCTTTGAACTTCACTCCGAATTTTTTGGCCTGGGCGTGAAACTTCTCCATCAGCCCAAGACCGGTTGTACCTTCGGGAAAACCGGGAAAATTCTCTATTTCATTGGTATATGTAGCCAACCCGCCAACAAGTCCTTTCTCAATTAAAAGTGTATTGAGTCTGGCCCGTCCACAATAAATAGCAGCCGTTAAACCGGCAGCTCCACCGCCGATGATAACAACATCGTATCGTTCTCGTTTCTTTTCACGCATGTTCTTTTTTCAACCCCTCTTACATGAAATACTTAACAAGCAGTTTGCTTCCGACAATAGCACCAAGAAAGAGAAAAACAGCGTACACCCAACCCGAAAGAGACATGGAGGCAATTCCGCTGAAAAGAGCGCCGATATTACAGCCGAAGGCAATTCGAGCCCCATAGCCCATGAGTAGCCCTCCGAGAACTGCAGCGGCAACCTGTCTCCAGGTTTTTATTTTTTTGAATTTAAACCCGCTGGCGATAAGGGCTGCAAAAAGTGCCCCGGCTATCAGACCGAGATTACGGAAAGTACCAGGGTCTTTAAGAGGACCCGCAGCCAGCTTGGCCTGGGCGGCATCAGAGGCGAAGTAATACCATTTATCCACAGATCCACCGACAAGCTGGTACAGCCAGGCACCCCAGTCGGCCAGAGTTCCCGAGACACCCCAGGGGGTTCCGGCTGAAGCCAGAGAAACAATCTGGAATACAGAGAGTAGAATCGCACCGGTTACATAGGGCCAGGCATCTTTCAGCCAGACTTTGTAATATGGATCGGTTTTTATTTTATCAAATATTTTCATAGTTTTCCCATTCCTTGAAGAACCTCCATCGGAGGTTTCAGTCAGGTGATTGCCGGCTATTTAACCTTCTCGATTATCACTTCCCATTCACCATCATCAACTTCCTCAACTTCAACATTATGACCCTGCTCCCGAGCCCATTCAGGGACATTTTTCATAGCACAGCTATGATCAATCTGACAAATCAGAACATCGCCCACATCCATACCCTCAAGGGCTTTTTCGGCTTTAATCAGGGGAACAGGGCAGGCCTCACCTAAACAATCCAATTCAACTTCTTTACTCATTTTCGAACTCCTTGTGAAAAATATTTATAGATATTCAAGCCTAATGATCGCTGGAACTACTCTTTCGCTTGGCCCACTTGTCTGCGGCAATCCAGAGCAGTGCAATAATCAGAAGCTGCAGGACAACTGCCCCAACCCATCCGAATACATCAGGAAGAAACACTTTGGGGCCGCGGACAATAAAGTTCAGCTTCCACCAACCGAAATGGGCTGCACCGAGTAGGGATCCGACGATGAAAAAAAACAGTGAAAGCATCTGCATACCGAATCCTTCACCCACTCTCATCAAAGTTCCTGAAGCGCATCCCCCGGCAATTACCATTCCGATACCAAACATAAATGAACCCACAGCTGTTGCGAGACTGATTGGGACAACATAAGACTGTCCGGGAATCGGCAGGCCTTTGATAAAAGCACCGTATTTGATAGCCGCAAAACCTACAGTTGTAACAGCGAATGCTATTAGAACTGCTTTGGTTAAACTTGTACTGCCGGTGAGATATGGATCCCGCATGGAAGCGGTAAAGCAGAACCTGGATCTCTGAAGTATGAAACCGAAGGAACTGCCCAGCATCCAGAAGAGAGCCACATTTCCTCCCACTGTCATGGCCAGAATGATACCGACGGCAACAACAAACAACAGCGCAATGATACCCAGTGGAATCTGGTTTTTCTTTTTCTTTCGAGTCCGGGTCCGGCTGCTGCGTTTAATACCGCCTTCGCTC
>QNBK01000164.1 GCA_003644105.1 Spirochaetota bacterium
AATATTTCAACACCTCCGGAACAAACACTTTTCCGAAGGCCTGTACAATTCTACAAAGGCATGCACCCATGCTTCTTATCAGGCTCCACTACCTGCTTTTCAGCCAGGATTTCCAGAGCCTTGATGAGTTTGGGTCGGGTTTCTTCGGGAACAATCACATGATCAACATATCCCCGCTCCGCCGCCCGGTAAGGATTGGAAAATAGAGTTTCATACTCTTTCTCTTTACCCTTCATGTAGGCCTCGGGATCGCCTGAGTTACCGGCATCTTTGCGGAAGATGATTTCCGCCGCACCCCGGGCACCCATTACGGCAATTTCTGCTGTCGGCCAGGCGTAAACAACATCCCCTCGAAGATGCCGGCTGTTCATGATGATGTAGGCACCGCCGTAGGCTTTTCTCATAATAACAGTTACCTTGGGCACCGTGGCCTCGGCGTAGGCGTAGAGAAGTTTGGCACCATGGCGGATGATACCGTTGTGTTCCTGCTGACTTCCCGGCATGAACCCCGGAACATCGACAAAGGTTATTAACGGGATGTTGAACGCATCGCAGAAACGGATGAATCGGGCTGCTTTAACTGAAGCGTTGATATCCAGCACTCCGGCCATCACATTGGGCTGGTTGGCCACAACACCCACAGGATGACCGTTCATCCGGCAGAAGCCGACAACGATATTCCGGGCGAACATTTCAGAGATTTCGAAAAATACCCCGGAATCCACCACTTCTTTAATCACTTCTATCACATCATAGGGTTTGTGGTTGTCATCAGGAACAATCGAATCGATAATCTTTGATATCCGGCCCGGTTTATCAGCCGGAGAGCTGTAGGGAGTCGGCTTCTTATTATTAGGAGGTATATAGGAAAGAATGCGGCGGATAGTGAAGAGAGCTTCTTTGTCGTCTTTGGAAATAAAGTGGGCAACGCCGCTCTTCTGTGTGTGAACTTCAGCTCCACCAAGATCTGCAGAACTGATTTCTTCATAGATAACCTGTTTTACAACCTTGGGGCCGGTAACAAACATATAGCTGTTGGACTTGGTCATGACAACAAAGTCCTGAATGGCCGGGGAATACACCGCACCGCCGGCACAGGGGCCGAGGATGGCGGTAATTTGCGGAATAACCCCGGAAGCGGTAACGTTTCGTTGAAAGATATCCCCGTAACCTGCCAGAGAATCGATTCCATCCTGAACCCGGGCGCCTCCGGAGTCGTTCAGAGCGATAATGGGAACCCGGGCCTTCATGGCCATATCCATCACCTTACAGATTTTTTCAGCATGGGTTCGTGATAACGATCCGCCGTTAACTGTAAAGTCCTGAGCGTAGAGGTAAACAGACCGGCCGTCAATTTTGGCACTGCCGGTAACAACACCATCTCCCAGATAGCGCTGTTTCTCCAGATCGAAATCCTGATTGCTGTGAAGACGGAACATATCAAACTCTTCAAAAGAATCGGTGTCCACCAGCTCATCAATACGTTCCCGAGCGGAAAGCTTACCTTGATTATGCTGCTTCTCAAGTCGCTGTATACCGCCGCCTTCTCTGGCTTGATCGAGTTTAGTTTCAAGTTCAATTATTTCAGGACTGAAATGGTGCTTTCTTAAAAGCTTCTGATCCATCGTTATTCACCTCATAATACAGATACAGCAATACCCTCCGGCCTGTTTCCAGGCTGGTTCTCAGAGGATTGACTTTCTGATATTCGTCATTGAAGGCACAAGGAAACAGGGGGGGAGAGTTCCCTCCCCTGTTCCACAAATCCGGAATCAGTCCCAGACTTCGTCCAGAACTTCTTTGCTGAACAGATCCTCAAGGGCCGGTTCTGTACTGGGAATGGGCCAGGACACCCATGTGGTGTTCATCAGATGCTTGTAGCCGACATTCTCACTGACACTGTTTCCGCCCCAGGTACCGCAGCCGAGAGTAAGGGACATGGGCATACCGTTGGTCCAGGCGCCGGAGTTGGCCAGGGCCTGAGGCTGATTCACCATAACTCGTGCAACCTTCACGGCCTCACCGAGTTTGATGGCCTTGGCCTCATCGGTTGTATGGATGCCGCAGGAATGACCCGCCCCTAAAGCAGTGGTGATTTCGTTCACCATTTCGATGGCCTGGTCAAACTCCTTGTAGGTGTACATCGCCAGACATGCCGAAAGTTTCTCTCCGGAGAAGGGAAAGCCTGCACCGATGCCGGTTTCTTCAACAACGAAAAACGTCTTACCTTCCGGCAGCTTCACGCCGGCCAGCTCGGCGATTCTCTCGGGACTCTGGGCAACGATATCCTTATTCAAGTGCACACCGTCGGGCCAGTAGGCATCCTGGAATTTCTGCTTCTCATCGGCAGGCACAATATATCCGCCAACCTTCTCGAAGCTGGCCTTCATCTGCTCTGCCATAGACTCAGGCACCAGGCACTCGTTCTCGGTGGAACAGCTTGTACCGAAGTCGAAGGTGTTGGACCGCATAATCTTGTCAGCCACTTCATCGGTATCGGCAGTGGTATCCACAACAGTGACAGCGTTACCGGTGCCCACACCCAGGGCGGGTTTACCGCTGGAATAGGCGGCTCTCACCATGGGAGTACCCCCGGTGGCCAGAATCAGATCGCTCTGGGCCATCAGTTCACCTGAGATTTCCACCGAGATTTCTTCCAGTGTTTGAACCAGATCCACGGGCCAGCCGTGACGTTTGAGAACCTCTCGCATACGATCGGCCGCCAGCTTGCCGGTTTTTACCGAACGGGGATGGGGAGCCAGGATGATGGCATTCCGGGTTTTGATGGCACTGATAGCCTTGCCGAAGGGGGTGGCTTCACAGTTGGTGACAGGGATCAGGGCACCGATGACACCGACGGGCTTGGCAATTTTCACCAGGCCTTTAGCCTCGTCTCGCTCGATGATACCGACAGTTTTCGCATCCTTGAGCTGGGCGTAAACACCCTTCACCTTCACCATCATCTTGCCGATCTTGCTGGGAACATTGCCCATCCGGCTCTCTTCAACGGCCAGTTCGGCAATCTTCTTTGCAAAGGCATCGGTGGTTCCCGAACGGGTAAGCCTTGCACAGATATCATCCACTTCGGCCTGACTCTTGAATTCTATCAGTTTCTGGGCGGCCCGGGCCTTTGCCATCAGATCTTCAACGTATTTCTTTGCGTCTACACTCATTTCTTTCCTTCCTTAAAAACCCGCCCGGATAGGGCGGAGGTCAATTAAAAATATCCCTGACTAAAGCAGTGAATCCGTATATTCAAGAGCTTTATCGATAATAGCCACCGACTCATCCAGCTGATCTTTATCGATGCAGAGAGGAGGTGCCATGAAGATAAAGTCCCATTTGGCAAAAGTGGTGAGTCCCATTTCGGCCATCCGTTTAAGCAGCTCGCCGGCAACATTCCGCTTCGAGTCGGCAAACCCGGCCAGAGGCGCATGAGTTTCCTTATCCGAAGTAAGCTCGATACAGCCCCAGAGGCCCTGGTTCCGGACATCTCCCACAGAAGGATGCTTATCCATAACTTCCTGAAGCTTCTTGGAAAAATGCCGACCGAGAACCTTCGAATTATCGATAAGACCGTCGTTCTTGTACACTTCGATGTTGGCAATACCCGCCGCGCAGGCCAGGGCATGACCACCGTAAGTCAGACCGCCTACAAAGGGATGATCCTGGAAATGATCCCAGATTTTCTTGCTCCAGATCATGGCACCCAGGGGAACATAAGCGCTGGTAAGGCCTTTGGCTGTTAAAATAATATCAGGAATAACATCAAAGTTGTTGATGCCGAACCACTCACCGGTGCGGCCCCATCCGGCCATTACTTCATCACTCACCATCAGAATGCCATGTTCATCACAGAGTTTCCTCAGGCCTTGAATGTAGCTTTTCGTAGGAATAATGATACCGTTGGTACCAACGATGGGCTCCAGAAAGATTGCCGCAATGGTATGAGGTCCGTCGAGCATTATCTGGGTTCTTAATACTTCCAGGGTTCGGCGTCCGCACTCTTCCGGATCGTCTACCGTTCCAAAGGGATCGTGGTAGGGGTAGGGACCGAAGTAGTGAACCACTCCGGGAATCCCGGGCTCTGCGGCCCATCTGCGGGGATCGCCGGTGAGGGTGATGGCACCGGCAGTGGCACCATGGTAGCCCCTCCAGCGGGAGTAGATTTTATGACGGCCGGTGTACATACGGGCCGCTTTGATGGCATTTTCCACCGCTTCGGCGCCGCCGTTGGTAAAAAAAACATAGTCAAGGTCGCCGGGAGTTACTTCGGAGATCATCCTGGCCAGTTCCGCCTTGGGTTCCGAGCCGAACATGGTTCCGGTGTAACAGAGCTTGTCCATCTGGGCCTTCATGGCACCCAGGACATGTTTGTTGCCGTGGCCGATATTAACGCAGAGCAGGCCCGAGGCAAAATCGATGTACTGCTTTCCATCGACATCCCACTGATAGATACCTTCAGCCCGGTCCATAATTAACGGGTTGACTCCCCGTTGAGCTTTCCAACTGTAAATCAGATGTTCCCGATCCAGTTTCCGGATCGATTCCATTTTTGAGTTTCCGTTTGCGGACATACGTTTCCCCCATCCTTACGGTGTGTTTCCTGTATAATGATGCTATAATTGGATCAAACAAGGTCCATTTAGGAGAAACTTTCAGGAACCACTTATGCCGCGAATCGCACCGTATCTCAGTGTAGGAACAATAAACCTCGATCGAAGCGCTCCAATCCCCCTGCATCGCCAGCTGTATCGGGCCCTGCGGGAGAAGATTCTCACCAATGTGATACTCCCGGGGGAGAGGCTTCCCTCCTCCAGAGTTCTCGCCGAAGAGCTGCATCTGGGTCGCAATACCGTGGTGAATGCCTACAACCAATTGATCGCTGAGGGATTTCTGGACAGTACGGTGGGCTCAGGCACGATTGTCAGTTCCGACCTGCCTGAAGAGTTGACAGGTGCAGCGGCGTCTTCTTCTGATAATCTGGATGACCTCTCCCGCGGTCCCGGGGAACGGGATATCCGTATATCGGAGCGGGGCATCGCCCTGAGCGATGTGCCCTTTCTGGAAGAAACCCGGCTCAAGCCCTTCACACCGGCCTATCCCTTCATCGACGAACGGTTTGTCACCGTCTGGGGCTCCCTGATGTCCAAGGCCTGGCGCCGGATGACCCGCAATCAGTTCGGTTACCCCTCGGCCCTGGGCTACTATCCGTTAAGAGAGGCCATCGCATCCTACCTCCGAATGGCTCGAGGGGTGAAATGCGTCAGCCAACAGGTGATTATCACCGACGGTGCCCAGCAGGCCCTGAACCTCACCGCCCAGCTGTTGATGAACCCCGGGGAGTCGGTCTGGATTGAAGATCCCAGCTATGACGGGGCCAAGGCGGCCTTCAGGAACGTACCTGCCCGCATCGTCCCGGTCCCTGTCGACTCATCGGGTATGATGATTGATGAAGCTTTGAAAACCGACCCCGCTGCCAGGATGGCCTACATCTCCCCGTCCAACCAGTTCCCTATGGGGGTTACCATGGACCTGAGCCGAAGGCTGCAGCTGATCAGCTGGGCCGAAGAAAACAGCGCCTGGATAATAGAAGACGATTATGACAGTGAGTTCCGATACGGCGGCCCCCCGATGATGGCACTCCAGGGAATTGATCGGTCTGAACGAGTCATCTATGTGGGAACCTTCAGTAAAGTACTTTACCCCGGACTGCGTCTGGGTTACATGGTGGCCCCGGCAGATCTGATTGAGCCCATCCATGCGATGCGAGCCCATGCGGACCGGGGTTCGCCTCTCTTTGAACAGATCGTACTCAACGATTACATCCGGGAAGGGCATTTCCCCCGGCATATCCGCCGGATGAGAAAGCTCTACTCAGAACGGAGAACAGCACTTATCGGGGCACTCGAGAAACACCTGGGTGACATCATGGAACTTTCAGACAGCGAAGCGGGACTGCACATAGTCACCCGGCTGCCCGAAGGTGTCGATGATGTTCAGCTGTCCATGGCCTTACGAACCAGGGGTTATGAAGTTCCCTGTCTTTCTTCCTATTCCATTCTCAAACCGAAAATAGGCGGGCTGCTCTTCGGATTTACCGCTCTGGACGTATCCGAAATGGACGATGCTGTAAGCCGGATCCGCCCGGTACTCCTTGACGCAATCTCCCGGGCCGGGGCAGGCTGAAGCCCGGGGGAGACAATAAGTGAATTACCTGTATTTCATACGCCATGCCGAAAGTGAAGCGAATAAGAAACGGATACTGGCCAGCCGGCTGCCCTTCCCTCTGACGGATGAAGGCCGGGAAGATGCCCGGCGTATCGCAGCAGAGCTTAAAGAGCTGGTTCGGATCAACCGGATTATCTCATCCCCCCTGCTCAGAGCGAAACAGACCGCCGAGGCGTTCAGTAAAGCCTACGATGTACCGGTATCCCTCGACGGGAAGCTGTCAGAGCAGAATCTGGGCCGATATTCAGGTATGAGCTATGATGAAGTAAAGCTGGAGGCCGAATATGAAGCTGATCCCCTTCAGCGCTGGGACTGGGTTCCCCGGGGAAATGGCGAATCCTACAAGATGGTTGCTGAGAGAGTAAAAAGTTTTCTGAAATCAATGGTATTAGAAGCAGCTGAGAAGGAAAACTCT
>QNBK01000165.1 GCA_003644105.1 Spirochaetota bacterium
CTACTGAATCAGCTATCCGATTACAGTGAAAGCCCTGCGGTGAAGCTGCTTGATTTTGCTCTGACAACCCAGGTTCGGAAAGTTCCGCAAATCTACAAGCAGCGTCTGGAGGCTTTAAGGGATCGGCAGCTGGATAAAATGGAACGAAATCTGCCTATTCTCAACGGTATCGGTAATGTGGCCACCCTGATGGGTTTGTTCGGGACAGTCTCCGGAATGATAAGGGCATTTTCCCGGATGAATGAAACCGGGAACTCCGATCCCTATATTCTGGCAGGAGGCATTTCCCAGGCCCTGATAACAACCGCTGCCGGTTTGGCAGTAGCTATCCCGGCGATGCTGGCCAACCATCTTTTTGAGGCTGTTGTTGACAGGCATGCCGAGCAGATGGATGAAGTTGTGAATGAATGCCTGTCCATATCCGGAGTGCAGTATGCCCGCAAGAGAGAATCGAAGACATCGCCGGCGTAGTGGAGGTTTACTCCTTACGCCCTTGATAGATATTATTTTTCTTCTCACTCTTTTCTTTGTCTTGAATACCAGTTTCAGGCAGGAGCAGTATCTTGATGTGGATCTGCCCGCATCTGAAACCTCAGAGGATATACAGGCATCGGGAATAATCCTCACTCTGCGTTCTGACGGTTCTACGGCAATCGACGGTGAAGAGGTGAGCTGGGAGACTGTTACCGTGTCTATCAGAGATATAGCCTCCGTTTCAGGTAATACAGAGGTTATTATACGTGGGGATGAGAATGTTCCTTACGGCAGGGTTGTTGCCGCCCTGGACCGGGTGAGACTGGCGGGTATTGAATCAATTTCTCTGCAGACTGTAAGAATCGGGGATTAAATTGACGAAACCCTTTCTGTTATCTACAGCCATACATATTCTCATTCTGGGTGTAATATTTATTTGGTCATTCTCAGACAAAGCAGAAAGCGGGTATGTTGAAACGGTAACCATAAGAATCAGAAATCGAAGTTTGAAATCCGGCTCCTCAGCGGGTGTTTTAGCTGCATCCCCATCAGAAAGCAGCCGTAATATCCGAAAAACAGCAAGCATCCCTCAATTATCAGAACCCGCTGTTTTATTCGATTCACAAAATACAGTTCCATCAGTTTCATATGTAAGAGATAAACAGGAAAATGCTCCTTTGATGGATCTAAACAGTCTCATTATTCCCCTGCCGGGTGTTGACGATGTAATCAGAAGTCAATCACTTGCAGCTGCAGATCCTCTGGCAGGTTTTGAAAACATACTTCCCGGTTTAAGTAACTCATCAACGGACAGTTCTGATTCCTGGTCTCTGGCATGGGCAAACGGTTCACAGCGGGGTATCCTGTCAGAACCGGCTATCAACCCGGAGGATTATCCGCAGGAAACTGAAAGGCTGCAGGATATACTTGTACTGATTAAGGTATCCCCCCAGGGGGATGTTCTCAGTGCTGAGGTTGTACCTCCGGGATCGGGGGATATACGTATAGACCGTAGAATCCATAATGCTGCACTGCAGCTGGTGTTGGAACCCTGGCCTGAAGAAAACGGAGTACAGGAGGGTAGGCTCCGCCTTTTATTTCAGGATGGAAATCAATGAAAATCAGATTTTCCAGGATTCAGATTTATCAATTCTCATTGCTTCTATTGAGTCTGCTTCTGGGTTTCCTTGTAATATTTCCGTTGAGAGAAGCCGCCGATAGACGGGCTGAAATCCTTAAAAACCGTTTAATCGTCCAGTTGGAAGATTCTCTGGGAATCGATATTTCATATGACAGTATATCGCCTGCATTACTTTCTATCGTCACCGTCAGAGGGTTGAAAGTGGAGTTTGATACAGGTGATTTCTCAGCGGAGAGAGTCAGAGTTTTTTATAATCCTCTGCGTCGGTTGACGGGGCAGGAAGATGACCCTCTCAAGCTGATCTCAAGAATTGCCGTAAACGAGAGTGCCTTGGATCTGAGTTTGTCTTCCGCTGATGAGAAAGACAGTGAAGCGTCCCCGAAGATCGCTTTCGATCCCTGGCCGCTTCTTGCGGACAAATCGGTAGATATCACCGGTTTTTCTGTAGATTTAAATCTGGACGAAAGCTCTGTTTTCAGTGCTGAAGATGTTTCTCTGCAGCTGAAAGATGATAACGGAACTGTTCGGTACTCATTACAGGGAACCCTTTTTGCTTCAAGTTCCGGTGAACTTGAAAATTTCGGTAGAATAGAAACCTCTCTATCGTCCCGGGGAAGGTATTCCCCTTCGTTAAAGACGGCAAACGGGAGACTGGATCTGCTAAAGGCCGAATCCAACCTTGTTGATCTACAGCCGCTGGCCGTTGACTTTACATATTCCGGGAATGAACTTACTGCCAGGAGGCTTGATGATTCGGTTCCTCTGGATCTTGAAATCAGAGTCTCTGATAAAGAGTGGAGTATCAATGGAGAGGCCGTAGGACTGAGCCTTCGGGAAATTGCCGCACCGGGATCTACTGTAGGATCCTGGGATCCCTGGTTCTCATCTGTTATCGATGGAGCCTTTGTATTCTCATCTTCAAATGCTTTTCAAACAATGAACTACGATGTAGACCTCAATCTTTACTTGCAGGCAGGAAAGCTTCCATGGGATGCTGCTGCTGAATTGAAGTTCAGGGGATCTGAGGAATCTGCAGACATAGATATCATAAAGCTGAGTTCCGGCTGGGGAGATTTTACATATACCGGAAGTTTCTCAATCAGCAATCTGGCTCCAGAGGGCCGAATCGCCTTCAACCTGGAGGAGCGGCTTCTCGGATACCCGGTAGCAACCGTTTTTAACCTTAAAACCAACAACGGAGCCATCAGCGCCGAACCGGTGTTATTTGAGGCTGCAGGTTTGGATTTTGAAGACTTTCGATTCCTCATCATTCGTGAACCTGATATTTATACTCTTTCCCTGCTGGTTGTTCCCGGCAAGGAGGGGGATGATACGGTAAGGCGTCTTACTATCGATGGATTATTTGACAACAGTGCATCTCCGGTGTTCCATGGATTTGCCGATATACAAGGGTTTGATTCAGCATATATTGCCAGAATATTAGGCTTAAACAACCCTGACAGTTTACCGGTAATTAAAAATTCTATTGTTAATATGCAGGGCTATTTTGAAGCCAATAGAGATACCTGGGTTTTATTGGTTAACGACGGCGAGCTGAAAGATAAGGATAATCAGAAAAACTATGTCTCCTTTAAGGGCCGTGCATCACCGGGTACTTTGTCTGTTGACAGTCTCAGAGTGTCCTGGAATGACTACATTGTCGATGGCAGAGGATATGGCCAAAGCACTGAAAATGGGGGTATCGCCGAAGCCAGGATCCTTATTGATGAAGAGATGTATCCGCTTAACGCCAAATGGTTTTCAGATGGTAAACTGCAGATTGACAGTGATTTCGGCTTCAGTGCATATCTGGGTTCCAGAACTGTAAACGGGCGCTCTTTGCAGGTTCTCAGCAATGATATTTCCATCCCGCTTAAAAAAGGTTTTATCACTGCGGATATGGATATCCGAGGGCGTGTTTCCAGGAATGACTGGGATTTGTACATCAATAAAACCAATCTTGTATTTACCGGGACTCCAGCTGATTCAGAGCTGACAATCAGCTTTAACGGAACGGTAAATCCGAGGAGCATTATTCTTCCTGACATTAAAATCCTTGATAATCTGGGAGATTTAACCGGGAATGCCTATTTTGAATCTTCTGATGCCGGCAAAAGAATGAATGGTCGTTTTTTCCTTGGTTCTGAAAGTGAAGAGGCTTACGATATTACCCTCTTCAAGGACTATAATTTCTGGGATATCGGGATAAATATCAATTCCGCCCGGCTTGAGCGATTAATGAAAGAAGGGGTAAAAGGACGTCTGACGGCAAACGGACGTATGACAGGAACGCTGGACAACCCACTTATCAATCTTGATATCAGTACAGCCGAGGGCTCTCTTGACGGTGAGCCCATTGAGGCCCGGGGAACTCTTTCCATGGAGACTGGACGGATAAGAGTGCAGGATCTTTATTATCAATACGAAGGGATGTCTTTGAACAGAGGTTTATTTCTTGCCAATCTGAGCAATGGAACCATACGCTCCACAGCAGAGTTGAATGCCACATTCAACCAGGTCCCCGTATCTTCAGGATTCTCTCTTGCCATGGATTTCGACCGCAGCTTTTCTCTGCTTGAGCTCTCTGAAATACCCCAAACTGGTTTTAAAGGGACAATGGCAACCAGGGCAATACTCTGGGATTCAAAAGAGCATCTGCCTGCATTCACTTTCCAGTTTTCAAAAAATGACGATTTTTTCCGTGTTCAGACACCGGATAGAAGCATATTGGATATAGAATACCTGTTTGACTCAGGTGAATTGAATATACTCTCCGGGGATCCTATGCCTGTGGTTCTCCAGGGAGGCGGTGTTGTTAAAGACGGAAGGATGAATCTGTCATTCCCGGAATTCAGTCTGGATCCTGTTCTTATAAATTATGCAATGTTCAGAGATCCCATTCTTCTTCAGTACCACGTAATATTTCAATCCGGACGATTTACTGGAAATCTTGATATAAAAGGACCGACAAGTAATCCATCTATAAACGGTGAAATCCTTGCTGATAAGCTTCAGATGGATACCCCGTATACCTATGCAGACATACAACCGGCAAGTACGAAAATTCATTTCAAGGATCATCGGATTGATGTAGATACAATTGAAATCCCTATTGGAGACGGCATTGTGTACGCCGGTGGGTATATTGTTCTGGACCGTTTGAAAATTGTTGATTTTGATATGACTTATGGTGGGAAAGGAACTGCCAGGGGACGTGGTGTACCTGTGTATTACCCTATGATGGGGGTTAATTTTGATGGGGTTTTTACCGGAGAAGTCAGGATGACAGGAGGGGATAAGTATTTTCTATTGACAGGTGATATAACTTTACCCAATCTCAAAGCGTCTCTTGGATCGGCAATAATCCCAGTCAATCAGGCAAGAGAAGGTGTTTACCCTGCCAGTGTAGATCTTGATTTTAACATTATAACCGGGAAAAACTGCACATTTTTCCTGCCGAATGAACAGTTTAAAATTGTAAAAGCAACCGCTGAGAGCGATCAGATTCTCAATTTGCAATACAGTAGTCGACCCAAGTCAATGTTTGTTAATGGAAAGCTGTCTATTAAATCCGGAGAGATATATTATTTTGATCGGGATTTTCAAATTACCGAAGGTTCAATCAACTTCAATGAATCTCTGGGTAATTTCAATCCCATACTGTCAATTCGAGCTGAGACAAAAGTTCGTGATGATAACGGTGACGATATTTCTGTAGCCCTGGTTTATAACTCGCCGGTAAAATCGG
This sequence comes from Spirochaetota bacterium, assembly GCA_003644105.1. Taxonomy (GTDB): domain Bacteria; phylum Spirochaetota; class Spirochaetia; order DSM-2461; family DSM-2461; genus UBA2779. Next base: position 5,364 of record QNBK01000165.1, read on the forward strand.
ATTTTACACCCGGGATTGAAACCATACCAGCCCGGTCAGAACTTGAAGTGATGGCTCTGTTCGGCCAGGCTATTGCACCTTATTCAGAATCCCAGGATTCCGGTGCAGCGAGCACTGTTTTATTGGCAACAGGTGGTATGTTCGGGCAAGTGGGCATTGTACAGCCCTTTGAAGAAGTTATCAGGGAGGGACTTAATCTTGACATGGTAACTATCCGGACGGATATAATCGAGAACACATTGGCCGAGGGGTTGGCCCGGGGGGGGGCGACTGACAATAGTACCCGATCTACCGGGCTGGGAAGGTATTTGGATAACACCAGCTTGTATGCAGGGAAATATATTGGAGATGCATTATTTATTTCCGGAACAGTTTCAGCAAATTATTTTGAAGGTCAGCGCCTGCGTTCTGTTTTCGGCGGCCTTGAATTTGAGACGTCTGTGAGTCTTGAAATGGAAACCCCATTTTTTAACGTAGCATGGTCGTATTCACCGGATCCGACAAGAAATCAGAATTTTGTCGCAGATAATGAGATATCACTGAAGTGGCAATTTTCTTATTGAGGCTCTATATGAAATTACCAAAAATTGAAAAAGGAGCCTGAATGCGGCGAATTACAGTAGTTCTGCTCCTGGCATTACTAATTCCTTTCACAGCTTTTTCTCAGAACGATCAGCAGGATGATCAGTGGTATCTGGATAAACCTATCGCAGACATCAGGTTTGAAGGTTTATCTTCGGTATCAAAAAATGAATTACTGGGCCTTATCAGGCCCTACCTGGGACAGAGTTATACAGACACTCTTTCCTGGGATATTCAGAGTAAATTGTACGCTTTGGATTATTTTGACATCATTATTCCAAAGATTCTTCCCGGTGATTCAGCATCTGAAAGCTTGATTCTGGTTTTTCAGGTGCAGGAAAAACCCATAGTTGATGAGGTTTTGTTCAGCGGCAATAACAAGGTGAGACGGGGAGACCTATCAGACGCCGTACTTATTAAATCAGGGGACCTTCTGAATCCGGGATCTTTGAAAATTGATGAGAAGGCAATAATCGATCTTTATCTTGAAAAGGGTTTTATTGAGGCTCAGGCAACTGGTGATTACACCGTTGATGAGAAAACAAACCAGGCTACGGTTGTTTTTAACATCGTGGAGGGAAATCAAACCAAGATAAGCGATATTCGTTTTGTGGGTAATGATAAACATGTTTCCGACAGTACTCTGCAGAATCTGATGAAAACCAAGTC
>QNBK01000166.1 GCA_003644105.1 Spirochaetota bacterium
GATTAATCTCAGCCAGCAGAGCCTCTATGTCACATCCAGGTGGAGTTCCCAGCCCTTTATAATGGGAGCTTCCTGGACCGGATGGAAAGATGAGGTTACCCTTTCTCAGACGGCCAGATACAGTGTGGATGATTCCAGAATATCAAATACAGAGAGCCTTATTCAGTTCTGGGGTTTTGAAACCAGATTTGTTGCGAATTACGGTGTGAAATATAAATGGAATACCGGCAGCTATATCTGGGAGGAAGACGGTGAGGGCTTTAATCCCAGTACCCTGAAATTTTCCTACAAAAGAGAGTTTAATCCCCTGCCCATGTGGAAGAACCGGATAAATACACGGACGATATTCGATACTGCATGGAATATCAACTTGAACCAGCCCACTGATAATGTATTCGGGTTTAAATGGACCCAGGAGTTTCATGTATTTAAGTTTCTGGATCTGCAGCTGTCTTTCTCTTCGACAAATAGAAGTATGTACCTTTACTTTCCATGGTGGCGGGAGGAATTAGGAGTTACGGGGAAATACAATTTCTTTGAAGACCTGTTAAAATCTTTCAACATGTTTGATATACAGGACCGTCGTGATTCACAGTTTAATATGGATCGGTTTGATTTGTCTCTTGTCCATCACTTGCGGAGCTGGGATCTTTCGATAGAGTACAGCGGGTGGCCGGCTCTGGACTCAGGATCCAATCAATACCGCTGGAAATCAGAGTTCAACCTGTTTGTACAATGGAACCCCCTGCCTATGTTCAATCAGCGAACCAAGTTCTCCAAGGATACCTGGAATGTTGATTCCTTCGAGTGACATTCTTGACCTCGGATTATCCGTCTCGTTAAACTGTGCTACAAGCAAAGAGGAGCCATTGAGCGTCAATCTTACAGTAGTAATAGACAATCCCGACCTCCTCGGGGCCGTGTGCGGCCCGAACGACTGTAATCTTGACGAGATAAGCAGTCTCCTTTCGTCTCCTGTGAAATCCAGGGGCAACGAATTATTTCTTGATTCTGCCGATGAAGAGAGAAACTTATTATTCCGCAGTCTGCTGGAAAGGTTACTGGAGCTGGCCGGCAGGGATGAAATTGTCGGCAGCCATCAGTTGAGATCTATTTATGCCTCTCTTGAATCCGGTGGTGATGCAGATATTGCGGCTTTCAGAGATAATATCATCAGAATTCCCGGGGGTACCAGGCATATTTATCCCCGAAGCATTCAGCAAACCTCTTATATAAGACAAATGTCCTCAAGGGATTTGGTTTTCAGTATCGGACCGGCGGGAACGGGGAAAACCTACCTTGCTGTTGCCCATGCATTGATGGAGCTTCTTTCCCATAAAAAGCGAAAGATTGTTCTTACACGTCCTGTTGTGGAGACGGGTGAAAATCTTGGATTTCTGCCAGGAGATCTCACACAGAAGCTCGCGCCCTACCTCCGGCCTCTGTATGATGCCATGGAAGATCTTGTTGACCCGGATCTTCTGGAGCGATTAAGAAATAACGGGCAGTTGGAAGTGGCTCCCCTGGCTTACATGAGAGGACGGAGCCTTAAAAATTGTTATATTGTTCTGGATGAAGCGCAGAATACCACGATAGAACAGATGAAAATGTTTCTTACACGGTTGGGAGAAGGTTCCCGTGCTGTTGTTACCGGTGATATTACACAGGTTGATTTACCCTCACCGGGGCGATCAGGGCTGGCAGATGCCGTCAGAGTTCTCAAGAACATTGATGAAATTGCTTTGACTGAGTTTACAAGTGAGGATGTCGTCAGACATCCGTTGGTAAAAAAAATAATAGATGCCTATGAAAGCCACAGTTAATTTACGTCAGGAACATGGAGAATCTTCGAAGAGAACTCCTCTGCTCAGGAAGGAGTGGGCCTTTATTCTTGTAAGCTGGTTTATTGCTTCCATGCTTTTAATTGGAGTTTCTCAAACCCGGTTATTTCTCTCCAGGGATAAAGCACTTAAATATAATGAGGGCGATCTGGTAACAGATGACTTCTACATTGAAAATAATTTCAGTTTTGTGGATTCTGAAGCTACCTTACGGGCTGTTAATCTCAAAAGAAGTCTGGTATCCCCAGTCTATATCGTCAGCGGCGACATCACTGAATCGGTGCTGAAGCACTACGACCGGTTCTTTTCACTGCTGAAGCCTGCGATTGTCAATGGTTCCTCGGGTGAAGCCGCCGTAGAACTCCGGGAGGAGTTTCCCGGTGCCGCAAGTCTGATAGACAGTGATTCATCCCGTACAGTTGACGAATTAACCCAGCTGCTTCAATTAACCAGAGATGTTCTTCAGTCTCTTGAGTATGGAGGTATCTTCCGGCTGGATAGCGGGGATGAGGAGTCATCTTCCGGAGTTATAGAGGTTGTCTACAACGAGGCTCAGCCGGACAGGCGTGTTTCTTTGATTCGCAGTACCGTTACCCTGACTGAGAACCTACCCGAGAAAGTTCGCGCTATGGATGAACTCTCCGGTCTTGCTCCCGGTGATGCAGAGTTTGTAACAGCACTGGTAAGTTATTTTGCAGAACCCAATGGATATCTGAACACAATACTCTCTGAGAAAAGCCGCGACGAAACAGAAGCTGCTACAGAACCTGTAAGAATCTCAATAACGGCAGGAACAAGACTACTCTCCTCGGGAAGAGTCGTAACAGCTCAGCAGGCAAGAATCCTTGAAGCTTTGAGACTTCAGAGGAATATCGGTTATCACAGCTACATCGATCCAATGCTTTACATGGCCTTTCTTTTTGCTTTGGGGCTTGTCGTTGCAAGAAGTTTTGATATTACTCTGCGTAATCAAAAAATATTTTGGTTGTACGTTGCTTTAAGTGGTTCTTATCTCCTTATTGCAGCACTTTTCACCCTTTTTTTCAGATTTCAGGATAACCTGACCGTATCAGTTGTTCTGCCCACAGCTTTGTTCACGCTGCTTCTTGCCCAGCTTCTGCAGGACCGCCGGTTGGCTGTTCTCTCCTCAATTCTGATGTCTCTTCTGATATATTTTCTGACTCCCGGCAGCAGTTATGATTTTCTGATTACTTTATCTGCCGGAATCGGCGGAACATTATCTGTGAAAAAACGAGAGTCGAGAATGGGACTGCTCAGAGCCGGTCCGAGACTGGCGATCATACTCTCTGTTACGACATTACTTACCGGTCTGCTGGTAAAAATGCCTCTGAATAATGTACTGATTATGGCCGCCTGGTCGGCAGCCAATGGAATGATTACAGGGATTTTGAGCCTTGCTTTTCTTCCTCTGATGGAGCATTTGCTTAATACCGCCACTACATTTCGACTGATCGAACTATCGGATCAGAACGTACCTATTCTCAGGAGAATGCGTCTACAGGCTCCAGGTACCTACATTCATTCCCAAAATGTAGCCCACCTTGCCGAAGCCGCCTGCGATGCCATCGGCGCAGATGGATTACTGGCCCGGGTAGGAGCCTATTATCATGATATCGGGAAAGTTGATCAGGCCCGGTTCTTTGTTGAAAATCAAAAGGGTGAGAACAAACATGATGAGTTGAAAGCCTCCCTTTCCGTTGCTGTTATTAAATCACATGTCAAAATCGGGATGGAGAAGGGACGTGAGCTCCGGCTGCCGGATGAAGTACTTGCCGTAATAGAACAGCACCACGGTACCAGTGTTATCCGGTATTTCTACGACAGGGCGTTAAAAGAAAAGGGCGGAGAATCAACCAGCCCCGACGACTTTTCTTACGGCGGTCCAAAGCCTATGAGCCGGGAGGCTGCGGTAGTTATGCTGGCTGATAATGCGGAGGCTGCCACCCGTACCTTGAAGAAGCCGACAGCAGCTAAACTTGAAAAATATATCTGGGATCTCATTATGGACCGTTTCCGTACCGGGGAACTTAATGAGAGTGATTTAACCCTAAGGGATCTGGAAACAATCAAGCTCACTTTTGCTCATGTACTTACGGGACATTTTCATACAAGAATCGAATATCCCAAAGAGATTGTGAAATGAATTATATTGAGCTCATTTCAGAAATTGAAAATCCACCTCGTGAATTTTCAGCTATGAAGTCATTTTCCGCTTCAATACTTGAGAGCCTTGAGAAGGATAACTGGCAGATGGGTATTGTTATTACCGATGATGAAGGTATCCGTAACTACAACCGGCAATGGCGTAAAATAGATAAGGCCACCGATGTGCTTTCTTTTGTTCAGGATGAAGGAGAGGATATCCCTCTGATGCCCGGAATGCCGAAAGAAGCCGGTGATGTAATAATTTCACTTGAAACAGTGGCAAGAAACGCTCAGGAGTGGAATAATTCATACGATGAAGAGCTGAGACGTGTCATAATACATGGTATTCTGCATCTGAATGGTCTGGACCATCCTGGAGATGATTACAGTACCGGTATGTTGAAATTACAGGAGGAGCTTCTGGGCGGAACCGGAAGCCTGTTGAATAACAAATTGTGATGGCCATTTTTAAAAATATTTTTCAGTCAAAAAAACAGGAAGAAGAAAATCCTCCGATTGAAACTGGAGATCTGGTAAACCTTGATGCCGACGGACGAGGAATGGTTCGTGGTATTGTTGAGCTCTCTGAAACTCCGGTGAAAGAGGCCATGATACCCCGCATTGATACTGTTTTTGTTGCTGAAAAATCTGATACGGATGAGTCTATTGCCAGAGTAATGGACTCCGGACATTCCCGATTCCCTGTGTACAGAGAAACTATCGATAATGTTATCGGGATTCTTTATGTTAAAGACCTCCTGGGATTTCTTATCAAAGGTGAGAATATTTCGATACCTGAAGTACTTCGTCCGGCTTATTTCGTACCAGAAAGCATGAAACTGGACTCATTACTCAAAGAAATGAAGCAGCGGAGAGTTCATATTGCCATAGCGGTAGACGAATATGGCGGTGTTTCGGGGATAATTTCTATGGAAGATATTCTTGAAGAAATTGTTGGTGATATTCAGGATGAATTTGACAACGAGGGAGAGGAACTTGTCTCTGTCGGTGAAAACGAGTGGATATGTGATGCCAGAATGAATCTTGAAGATTTAAACGATGAATTGGGTGTTCACATCCCTGCTGACGATTTTGATTCTCTCGGAGGGTTCGTTTTCGATCTGTTCGGTAAAATTCCCGGCCGTTATGAGAAAGTTAAATGGGGTAAGCTGTTTTTTATCATTCAATCTGTGGATGGATATAAAATCAAACAGGTTAAAATTATTAAAGAGAACGCAGAGTCATGATTATTTATAGCTATACAATTCGTCGATTTCTCATGGCTTTGTTACTTCTTTTTCTCCCCCTCTCAATGATTTTCTCTGAAAATGGAAATGCCAGAACCTTTTATCAGGATGGGTTAAATGCACTTTCCGCTGATAATCCATACAGTGCTATTGAATCTTTCAGGTCTGCATTGAGAATTAATCCGGCATATGCCGATGCCAGACTTGGTATGGCCGAGGCTTTTTTTCTGTTGACCGAGTACCGTGAGGCAGCAAGAGAGCTTGAAGAAGCCTGCTCGTTCGCAGGTAACCACCGTAATCTGATACTGCTTGATGCCCGTATACAAACTGCGCTGGGCCATTACGATGAAGCTGTGGGCATCTACCGCAATCTTCTTCAGGAAAGACCCCACGATGCGGATGCCAATCGCGGTCTTGGTGAAATATACGCCATTACAGGTCAGAAGGAACTGGCGAATGAAGCTTTCAGCCGCAGTCTGCAGTACTCTCCCGGTGATCGGAGAGTTCTTCTCCAGCTTGTTCTGCTCCACGATAAGGCCCGGGAAAAGGCTCAAGCTGATTCAGTGCTCATAGAGGCTTTGATATTATTTCCCGATAATCTGGCTGTCAGAATACAGGCTGCTGAGCATTATGTTCTTTACGGCGAATGGACTGAAGCTATGGATCAGCTCGACCGGGCCAATTCCATGCTCAGTGGAACAGATGATAAACGTTATCCACAGGTGGCACTGCTCAACGCCGAACTTTCTCTCAGAAAGGGCGACCCGGCACGGGCACTCAAGTCCCTGCAGACACTTTCGGATCCAATAACGCCGGAGGCCCTGTTTCTACTGGCACGTTCCTACCGCAACCTGGGAAGGGAGGAAGAGGCTCAGAGTGTTCTTAACCGCCTGCTTGGATACTGGGGGGAGGATGAGATTGCCAGGATGTTCCGTGAGGAATATCTGATGCGTACCTCTAACGGGTTTGAGGCGGAACGTGCTGAAGCCGCAGACTGGCATCTTGAGAAAGGAAATGCTTTTGAAGATGATTTTTTCTATACCAGAGCTTACAACGAGTTTCGTCAGGCTAAACTGCTGAATAAAGATAACCCCGATGTCTGGATTGCTTTTACCGACATTATTAGAAAACTTGGTTTCCCTGAACATTACCTTGATAGTCTCAATGCAGCACTTTTGGATATTCCTTCCACACGCCCGGAATATTCAGTTCTGAAAGAGCGACTGGATTTGCTCGAGCATTCGGGAAAAGACAGCCTGGGAGAACGATGGAACATCATTAATCCCTGGGATCTTTATTCTGCGGAATGGAACCTCGGTGTCTATATTGTAA
>QNBK01000167.1 GCA_003644105.1 Spirochaetota bacterium
ATCAGGGTGTAGTCCCTCAGCAGGGATAATAATTGATTATGAATCGCCTGAGGATACTGTATTTGCTCATTACAGTATTTCACAAGACCTTCTTTACCCATTGCAGTAATAAATTCTGTAAATGGCAGGGGATATAAATAATAAAAATCAACACGGCCGACTGGAAATGATATTGATTCAAGTTCGAAGTCAATGAGTGAGCCTGCAGCAATAACATGGAGCTCAAGGCGTTTTTCAAAAATGTATCTTAAAGACAACAACGCCCGGGAACAGGCTTGAATCTCATCAAAGAATAAGAGGGTTTTACCATTCTCGATTCTGACGTTCAGAAATTTCTGCAGGTTTGAAATAATCTCATCAGGGTTCAGATTTCTATCAAAAAAACTGCCCAGATCAGGAGACTCCTCAAAGTTGATTTCAACAAAACCGCTGAAGAATTCACCCAGCTGCCGAACAACGGTAGTTTTCTGCAGTCATTATCTCCCTGCAATTAAGAAAGTTCCAGCTCTCCAGCCAGGGCCCTCAGGAAAAGCCCCACATCGCTTACCACTCCTACCGCCTGGGCACTGCCCCTGTCGGAAAGCTTGGTAACCACCGCCGGATTGATATCCACACAGACGGTTTTCACCCAGCTGGGAGTCATGTTCCCCGTACCGATGGAATGAAGCATAGTGGAGAGCATCAGAACCATATCCGTACCTGCAATAATATCGGCATAGGCCTGCTGGGCTTTTATCATATCCATCTCAGTTTCCGGCAGGGGACCGTCGTCCCTGATAGACCCGGCCAGACAGTAGGGTATACCGCTGCGTATCACCTCGAACATCAAGCCCTCTCTGAGTTCCCCGGCCTCTATCATGACTTTAATTGACCCATAGTTGTACACGGCATTAATGGCCATCATGTGATTTTTATGACCCTCATGGGTGGGTCGTCCGGTGGCAAGATCTACCCCAAGAGAAGTTCCGTAGAACCGGTATTCCAGATCGTGAACGGCGATGGCGTTGCCCCCGAGGAAACCGCCGATCCAGCCTCCCCTCACAAGGGCGGCCAGAGCATCGGCACCGCCGGTATGAATCACAACCGGTCCGGCTACAACCACCACCTTCCCGCCTTTTTCTTTCACATTCCGGATCTGCGCGGCGATTTTTTCAGCCGCCTGAGTGGCATTTCTCTCTGAGGACACATCGTTATTCATAAAGGCAAATGAGTCCCCGTCTCCGGATTCAGATTCCGGAAGACGGACACGTACAGAGGAAGAACCAACCAGAACTTTATCTCCCCTGCGAATATCCCGGAGTTTGACACATTCAGGTCCGGCATCCCGCCTGACGATGGCGGCATCCATTCTCTGATTTACAGCTGTCTGCCATTTCCCGTCAAAGAACACATCGGTACTGTGGTTGGTTGTGGAGTAAAAATCAGCAGGTGCCGCTTTGTCTCTGGAAATTTCCACCCATTCTGCTTCTGTTTCGCCCACAGCTCTTACCCCCAGGGCGATGAGCTTGGCGGCTGTAGCTTCGAGGAGAACCTCATTTTCCGCTTTCAGAAGTATGCGGATGGAAGACTCATCTGCGGGCACCTTCCCCACATTGAAATCGGTAATCTCATAATCGGCTCCCTCTTCGATAATTAGGTTGAGAATCGTTGAAAGGAGGCCTGAATCAATCATATGTCCTACGTGGGTGAGTGTTTTTGTTACCATGAGGTGAATATGGTACAGCTAATGATGGTTGACAAGAACTAAAATGAAAATATTACTTGCCGATAATCACGCGCTGCGTTATTATTAATTATGATCATTTCCTTCAAATGCCCAGATACTGAATCATTAGCTGACGGGCAGCGTGTAGGTAAGTTTGTAAATATTGAATCTGTAGCGCGACGTAAACTTCGTCAGCTACAGATTGCAGAACGACTTGGAGACCTCTTGATACCACCAGGGAATCGACTCGAAAGTCTTAAAGGAAACCGTGCCGGGCAACATAGTATACGTGTGAGTAACCAATATCGGATATGCTTTCGTTGGTCAGCCTCTGGAGCTGAAGATGTTGAAATTATCGACTATCACTAATACAGGAGGAAATACCACATGCCAAAATTGAAACCAATAACACCAGGTGAATTATTACGAGAAGAATTCCTCATCCCTATGGGTTTATCACAATATCGACTTGCAAAGGAAATCAGGGTTCCAGCACAGAGAATTAGTGAAATTGTTGCTGAAAAGCGCTCAATTACAGCTGATACGGATCTAAGGCTCTGCCGTTTTTTTGGCCTTTCAAATGGATATTGGCTACGTGCTCAGGTAGCTCACGATACTGAAGTAACAGAAGAGAAACTCGCAGAAACACTGGCAGGAATCAAACCATGGAAAGGGCTGCATTCTTCCGTTAGTCATTCCGCCTGATTCAGCGTCTCCACATACAAACTGATAAACTCTTCCAGTCTCTTACGCCGGTACTGCATCACCCAGCGGGGATGAGGCAGGGGCTCCACCCGATCAAAGAATCCATGGCGCTGATTGAAGGCCACAAGCTGTTTGAAGTTGGCACCCTGCCCCATACTGAATGCCACCTTCCGATTACAGCCGGCCGCCACCTGAAGGGCCATGGCATCAGCCATCCAGGCATCCAGTTTTTCACTCATACCTTTCACATCGTAGTAGTTCAGATTCTTTCCATCCCGGATGTAGCCCACCGGGCTTAAAGCCGTAATGTAAAACCGGCGATAAAAAGCTTCTGGCCCGCCGAAGGCGGCTATGATTCGGTAAACAAAATCACTGGAAAGCTCCCGGCCCCCTTTCAGTTCATGGGATATACCGCAGTCGCCGGCCAGACGCGGCGGATCGGTAAAACAGATGCCGGTTACCCCGGCGCCGAAACGTCCTGGATTGATACCGATAAGGAAAATCCGTTTCTCATTATCAGAAAAATATTGTGAATAGAAGGCCATCATCACCCGTTTGACTTCTTCTCTGTCAAAGGGCCAGAGAACTTCCACCCCTTCGGGAAGATATTCAGGTGTTTTCAGGGTGGAAAAAAACTTGAGAGTTCCATCGGAAAAAGTCATCAGATGATACCTTCCAGCATTACCTTGTCCTGAATAAACAGAAACCCGTCCTTCCTTTTCAGCAGACCTTCTGATTCCATGGCCGTAAAGGCTCTGGATACGGCTTCCCGGGAGCAGTTGAGGTCCGAAGCAAAGCGGGTAACATTAACCGGTATTCCCCTGCTGCCCGGTTCCTGGTTTAAAAGAGAAAAGGCGATTTTCTGCCTGACAGTTTTCAGAGAGAGAATCTCGATGGTTCTGCTCAGGTGGGTCATCTTCCGGGAAACACTGGACAGGTAGGAAATCAGAGCATCGCCGCCGCCTATGAATTCCAGCACCCGGGACCGCTTTACCTCAACCACCCTGGATGGTTCAGAGGCAATCAGCCATCCCGGATAATGCTCGGCGGTAAAAACAATGAGATCGGCAAAGAGGTCACCTACCCTGAAATTCTTGAGAGATATCTCCTTACCTGAGGAAAGCACCCTGGACAGACGAATCTCCCCGCTGAGAACCAGGCCCATGGACCGGCATGTCTCATCCGAGCGGTGAAGAATCTCACCCTTACACAACTCAACCTGTTTACCATGGCTGAAAAGATCTTTAAATCCGGGTTCCCGGGAAATCATGGGCTATTCTACCATTCAAGCTGACAAACCGACACCGGGCAAACCTCGGTGCATTTCCCGCAAAGCAGACATTCATGGCTGGTATTTCTGCGCTTCCCGTTTTCAAGAGTTAAAATTGACCCTGTGGGACAGACCTCCTGACACTTCCCGCATTCAATACATTCCTCTTCATTGATTTTCATGGAATATAGAGCCTTTCGGGAAGTGAAGCTCAGTATGGTTCCGAAAGGACAGAGATGCCGATGCCAGAATGTCTCCTGAAATATCAGCGTGAGAAGAACCGAGAAAATTGTCAGGTACAACAGAGCGTTAAGCTTGATGCCGAAGCGTTTGAAGAGAACCATGGCAGCCACAAAGAGAACCAGAACTCCAATACGGACGAATCTGTTAGATAGAAACTCCGGAGCTTTAAGCCTTTTAATTCCCAGCTTTCGGTAAACGCTGTCAATTATTTTAAAGGATGTGTTCATGGGACAGATCCAGCTGCAGTAGAAGCGGCCCAGCAGGGTGGAAAGAATTGCCGAAACACCGAAAACAACGATCCAGAGTTGAAGTTTGTGATTGAGCAACAGAAAGACAAAGACTCCGATGGAGATGAGTCCGGTGAGCCATTGCAGTGCGGTTGTAGTTTTGTTCTTTTTCATAGATTCCCCCGAATGCAAAAGCTACTACAGAATCGAGAGTATTGACTGTGATATATATCACGATTTATTGCCGGGCTGAAACAGATCCAGCTGTTTCCCGCCGATTACCGAATCAAAGCTCTCCCCCTGCTGGGCCAGCACATCATCGGCCAGAGATCTCAGCTGTTTCTCGATGTAGTGATTGTAGTCAATTTCACCAGGGCCCAGTTCCAGGGGCAGGGGACCGGAAGGGGTAATCACGTATTCAACTTCACGTAAGTCACGTGAACCATCGGGGTCGAGAAGCTTGACAGCCCGGACATGGGGGGGTGGAGACTTGTATTCCCCGGCGGGCCGGGAAAGCCGGCGTTTGTAAACGAGTTTATCATCAAACTCACCGTTTTTAAGCCGATTTACAGTATCCTTTATCCATACTTTCAGGTCTTCCCCGGCGAAGTATCGCCGAAAGAGTTCATGCTGGAAATCCCGGGCCAGGGCGGTGGAATCGGAGCGGACAAACTCCATTCCTTTGATTTCCACACTGCCATCGGCAAGAAGTCCGGCATAGCGTTTCACCGCCGCTTCACTGCCGCTCCCGCTTCCGCTGCGCATCACCGGGAGAAAAAGCCTGAGATAGCGTTTCTCGTATTCCAGCTCCAGCCGGGAGGGAACTCCGAATCGGCTGCGTATGGTATCCCGGAAGTACTCATCCACCCTCTTTGCCAGAATCCTGCCGGCATTATCCGCATCCTGCCGCTCTTCGGTTTTCAGCTTCACAAACAGAGAATCGGTATCACCGTAGAGAACCTCATAGCCCCAGGATTTCAGCCGCTCAGCAGAACTGTTCAGCACCCAGCGGCCGATGCCGGTGATTGCCGTGGGCAGCTCAGATCTGTAGAACCTGCAGCCCGAGGAACCCATCACCCCGTACATGGAATTCATCAGAATTTTCACCGCCTGGGAGAGGGGGGCATCCCCGGCCTCCTTGGCGGCGGCCCGTTTCTCCATCAGCTCTTCCAGGTAAGCCGGAAGTATGTGTTCTGACCGGGAGAAACTGATATCAACCGGGGTTTCAAGGGGGTGTTCTGATGCTTTGATAAGGGAATAGGGATCGATATGGAACGTCCTGATAACAGTGGGGTATAGACTTTTAAAATCCAGAACCGCCACATCTTCGAAGAGGCCGGCCCCCCGGGAAAACACCATCCCTCCCGGTGCACCTTTTCCCGAAACGATATCACTCTGGTTGGGGGCCACGTACTTCTTCCGGTGCAGCCTGGGGAGGAAAAAACGGTCGAATGCCGCCACCGAGCGGTGTACCTGGTCCGGGGGGAGACCGGTGATGAGGCTGCGGGTTATCAGTTGTTCCAGGATTCCGGTGCGCTGGAATATTTCGGTGACAAGGACGGCATCTTCCAGGTTGTACCGGGCCAGAGCGCCCTTGTCCTCACGGAAGCGCCTCTCAATTTCAGCCACTTTCTCCCTGCCGTGGGCGGCTATGTCCTTACCTCTGCCCAGAAGTTCATAGGCCACGGTATCAAGCCGCCAGTCGGAGAATTTATGAAAGGCTCCTCGAAGGGCCACTGGGCCGTCGATAACCAGCCGCCCTTCCAGATGGGCGATTGGCAGGGAGCCCGGACGTTCAACCAGCCTGAGGGGGAAATGCCCCCGGCCGATTCGCAGGGGGAGATTCAGCTCCCGGCTCTTACCGTCGAGAAAGGAAAGGTCGAATCCGATAACATGCCAGCCGATGATAATATCCGGATCGGATTCGGTGATGGTTTCAATCAGGAAACGGAGCAGGCCCAGTTCGGAAGGCAGATAGTAAAGAAAGGCCGGCTGAAGGGTATCCGCCTGTCGCCCTCCGGCAGGAGCCTTCTCATCCAGAACTGCAACATACCGGGACTCTCCATCGGGTCCGGAGATATCCATAGCCAGGGAATAAAGCCGCCCATCCTGACCGGTTTCGATATCAAGGGAGAGAGTTGTCAGCCGGGGATGCCAGTCGGAAGGGGAGATACGTGGATTATCACAAATCCTGAGTTTCCCATCGGGGAGAAAGCTGCCGATTACCCGGGCGGATCCGGTAATAAAACGTTCCATGAGGAAACGGTCTTCCAGGCGGACATCCGACTCCCAGGTTCTGATACCCTCTTCTGTGAGCCTTCGCCGGCCGTCTCTATAAGCCGAAAGGGTGGTAAAATAAAGTCCATCCACCGGAGCCCCATCGAAGGACAGCAGCTCAAGTTCCCGGCGCTCAGCGGAAATTCCCGGAGGGAGAAC
>QNBK01000168.1 GCA_003644105.1 Spirochaetota bacterium
GATATTGCCCACTGGGCGGGAATGAGTCCCGACCGCTGCAGGGATATTCTGAACCATTTTCAGGAACAGAGAAGGGTAAGTGTTTTTCAGGATCGGATTGAAGTTACCAACATCCACGATCTGATAAGATTTGTCAGTTCCCGGAGAAAACTTCAGGAAAGTCAGGAATCTCAGATTTAATAATTCACCGTTTAAAAACCTTTGAGAATTCCCGGGGATTATTCTATCGGTTCATGTCAGTTATTGAGGAAGGAGAGTTCTTTCTCAATCTCATCCTCAGTGCTGACATTCAGCTCCATCAGCCTGCGCAGGTGAATCATGCCATCAGCTTCTATGGAATCAAACCGGAAACCGTAGTGCTGGTTTTCCCGATGCATCAGCCTGGCTTCTGTTACTATACTTATATCAGAATGGGGAAGGGATATACGCAGGGGATATGTTTCTCCCAGCTCCGGGCAGGCTTCGTGGTCAGGAACAACCAGTATTCCTTTCAGAGAGATATTAATAACACTTATCGGGCATTCCTCGTTCTCACAAGTGATAAAGCCTTTAACGTTAAAATCGGCTCTCTTAAACCTTCTGTTACCCATGTTGTCCATAATTCACATCTTAAGGGATTGACTTTCAGAGTCAAGCGACCTTGACCCGATCATCCCCTCGGATATAATAATCCGCGTCTGCCAAAGTAGCTCAGGGGTAGAGCAACGCTCTCGTAAAGCGTAGGTCGTGAGTTCGAATCTCACCTTTGGCTCTGGGGTGTCCTGTATGGGGCACCTTTTTTCCTGTATCGACCTTCACAACTCTCATGGTTTAACATATCTCCAAACTTGGAGGTTTAATAATGTTGAGAAATATCGACCCTGTTGTATCCCCGGAATTGCTGGATGTCCTGTTCCGAATGGGTCATGGTGATGAAATCGTTCTGGCCGACGCCTTTTTCCCCGGGGACAGTATGGGTAAACGGGTTATCCGGGCTGACGGTATTGGAATCGCCCGGCTGCTGGAAGGTATTATTCCCCTGATAACTCTGGATGGTTTTGTGGAAAGTCCTCTGTTCATGATGGACCCGGTTCCCGGTGATGAGCTGGATATGAATGTGGAAAAAGCGTACCGGGCGGCCATTGATAAAACCTGGCCGGATACGCCTGCGGTTGTAAGGGTGGAGCGCTTTGACTTCTACGATCAGGCCAGAGAGGCTTATGCCGTTGTTATGAGCGGTGAGATGCGCAAATACGGGAATATCATCCTGAAAAAGGGTGTGATTAACCGTTGATGTTCTGTAATTGACCTCTATCGCCCGGCGGCAGAGGTCAATTATCAGACAAATTCCTTGGTGAGTATCGCTGCAACGGTATAAACCAGCAGCAGCGCCATCACAATAAAGAAAATCTTACGATGCAGGGGTTTCTCCAGATATTTTGAGAGAAACGCCCCGGTAAAGGCCCACAGGGATACAAAAAAGTACGTTGCCAGTGGCAGGGTGAAGGAAAAAATCACAGTCTGATACCATTTGTAAGATCCGGTAACAAAGAGTGCATAGAGGGTCATGCAGAAAAACAGCGCCTTGGGATTAACAAATTGAAGTGTGAGCCCTTTTAAAATCGACGCCCTGGGAGCCGGCCGCTGCTTGCCGTCTTTATTCCTCACCATACTGAAGGCCAGCCACAGAAGGTAGGCCGAACCGGCAATTTTAAAGATGAGAATATTCCTGTAAAAAAAGCCGCTCATCGCCATTTTCAGCAGACCGGTGAGTACAAGAAGTATGGAAAGTCCCAGGTACACCCCGAATATAAAGGGAACAGTACGCTTATACCCGCCTTCCAGACCCATGGCCGCGGCGTTCAGATTGTTCGGCCCCGGTGTGATGTGTGCGACAAAAACAAAGCTGAGAAAAGGCGCCCAGTCGATATCCATGCAGTTCTTTAGCAGATCGTTCCGCTTATGTCCACTTTTTACCCTCAATTCTCTTGAAAATACACAATAGATACATTAATGTGTAAATAGTGATTGATGAAGATAATTCCTTAAACATCCGCCCCCGTAATATCCGGGAGAGAATACTCGATGCCGCTGAAAGACTGTTCCGGCAGTACAGCTATCAAGGTCTGCGTATGCAGCAGCTCTCGGATCAGCTGGGTCTGAGCCGGAAAACCCTGTACAACCACTTTCCCGGGGGAAAAAGGGATATCTGGAGGTCTTGTGTGGAGCGGGAGATGCTGGAATTCGCAGGCCGTCTGTCGTTAATCGTTGAAGATTGTGAAACCGACTATGTGGAACGCGGGGGCCGTATTCTGGATATCGGCCGTGAGGCTGTAGACCTTTTCTACGGGACTGAGGGGCTTATTTCTTCAGGGGAAGATAAGGATTACCTTTTTCCTGAAATCAAATCCGGTTATGTGGAAAACCTTACCCGGTTTCTCGAGGAAGGGGTTCGTATCGGACTTTTAAGGAAAAATCTGCCTGTTCGTTCCCTTTCGGAAGTTTATATGGCCCTTATCAGTGCCTGGGGACAGCCGGGATCCACTCTTGGGGAAGGGGAAGTGAAGTCTTTCCCTGAGTTTGTGGAAACGGTGATGTTTACCGGAATGCTCACAGAGGAAGGGACAAGACAATCCGGACGGCTGCAGCTTCGGGGACAGGATCGGGAGAGAATGAACAATCATGGTAAAGGGAAAAAAAGATGAGAACATCCAAACGCCGGTGGCTTCAGGCTGCTGTTATTGCGGTTATTGCCGCAGCGGTTTCTGCAGCCTGGTTTTTTAATTCAGGGAAGGCTGCTGCCGCCCTGGAATCACCGCCGGTTCCGGTGCGGGTGGAAGAGCCGGTTATCAGGAATCTGGAAGAGGTTTTTACCGCTTACGGTAATCTTGAATCCGCCAATCAGGTAACCGTACTGCCCAAGGTTGCAGGCGGGGTAACCGCCATGTATGCCGATGTGGGAGATGCGGTTACCAGAGAGAGCCTGCTGGCTGAAATAGATCGGGAGGCCTATCAGCTGGATCTGGACCGGGCTCAGGCGGCGTATGACAGTGCATCATCCACCTGGGAGCGCATCAACCGGCTGTACCAGTCCGGGAGTGCCACCCGTCAGGACTGGGAGGATGCCCGGGCGGCAAATACGGCGGCAGAGGCCCGGGCCGCCGGAGCCCGGCTGCGCTTCAGCTGGACTCTGGTTCATTCTCCGGTTGAGGGTGTAGTGCTGGTTAAACATGTGAATACCGGTTCCCTGGTGGCCCCGGAAGCCGCCACCCCGCTTTACACCCTGGGCTCACTGGAAAATCTGAATGTGGAGGTGCAGATTCCCGAAACCTACCTTCCTTACTTCAGTAACTCAGGAGATGGGTTGATACCGGAAATACGGGCATACTCAGAAAGTTTTCCCGGGGTTCCTCTGGCGGCGCAGATTCTCTCGGTAGCTCCATGGATAAACCCGCAAACCCGGAGTTTCACGGTTACCTGCAGTATTCAACCTGATAATCAGTCCCGGAGTTTTCTACGTCCGGGAATGCTCTTATCTCTTGTTTTTATCCTTGATGTCCATCAGGAGGTTCTTACCCTGCCTGAGTCTGTCCTCACTGCCGGTATGTGGGTATGGAAGGTTGAATCCTCGCAGATTAAAGAAACCGCCAGGCGCCTTGAACTCAAAAATCCCTTAAGCTCCGCAGGTTTTATTGTGGTTCCCCGGGACTGGGCGGGCGGCCGCTACATCGTCGAGGGTCAGCATTTTCTCAAAAACGGAACCGCCGTCCGTGTGCTGGAATCGGACAATCCTGAATGAAAATCGCCGACTACGCCATCCGCCACCCGGCGGTAATCGGAATCTTTCTGATTTCTCTGGCCCTTTTCGGGCTGCTTTCCTTTCAGGGCATGCCCCGGGATCTTATCGCCAATATCGATCTGCCGGAGATACTTATTCTCACCATCTACCCCGGGGCTTCCCCGGAAGTGGTGGAACGGGATGTTACCGATCCCCTTGAAAAACAGTTCAGCCTTATCAGCGGAATCAGTAAAATATCCTCTTGGTCCCAGGACGGATTTTCCATGATATTTGTTACCATGGACTGGGATGCGGATATAGAAGAGGGAAAGAACGACATTCGGGACCGGCTGAACAATGCAGCCCCAGAGCTCCCGGATGAAATTGCCGGCAGCCCCCGGTTGTTAGAACTGGGCACCTCCAGTCTTCCGGTGTACACCTGTCTGGTGAAATCCACATTGGGGGAGGGTGAACTGGCCCGGCTTCTGGATGACGATATTGTTCCCCGGTTCAGCCGGATTAACGATGTCTCTGCAGTCTACGTCCGGGGTACGGAAAAACCGGTGGTTAGGGTACAGCTGAAAACTGAAAAACTCAACGTTATGGATATTACCGCCCTGGAAGCACTTGCTGCTGTAAAAAGAGGACAGGCCGGTGTTCCTGCGGGTTCCCTTCTTCTGGGAGAAGACCGGCTCTCTCTCCAGTCCGAGGGTAACTATTCTAATATGGCAGAACTGGGCGGGCAGCCGGTGGGTTACGATGAATCGGGAAACCCCGTGTACCTTGAGGATATCGCCTCGGTGGAAATGGGGTATGAAAACCCCGAATTCAGAACCATCTCCAACGGGAGGCGAACCATCGCCCTGGATATCATGAAGCGCCCGGGTGGGGACAGCGAAGCCCTTGTGGCCTCTGTAAAAGCCCTGCAGGAGATTATCAGCAAAGAATCCGGTGGAAACATCGACTTTTACACCGTTCTCGATGATGCCGAATCAATCGGCATCACACTGAGATCTGTGGGGAATTCCGCCTGGCTCGGGGCATTCCTGGCGGTAATTGTCCTGCTTTTTTTCCTTCACGACCTGCGGGCCGCCCTTATCGTATCTCTTTCGATTCCATTTACCGTGTTCCTCACATTCATACTTATGAAGGCCCGGGGTATGAGCCTCAATATCATGACCCTGGCCGGTATAACGGTTTCCATCGGCATGATTGTCGATGCCTCTATTGTTATTCTGGAAAACACCATGCGTCACCGCAAGTTGGGGCTGGGACCCATCGAGGCTGCTTCAGTGGGAGCCGGGGAAGTGGGGGGAGCGGTTCTGGCATCCACCAGTACATCTCTTTCGGTGTTCATACCCGTATTGTTTCTCTCAGGCCTGGCCGGGGCGATACTCAAGGAAGTAGCCTGGATTCTAGTATTTTCCCTGGCATCCTCGGCGGTTACCGCAGTTGTTATCGTGCCCTGGCTTTCCGCCCGTATTCTCTCTGAGGAAGTTCATAAAGGACCTCTCTCGCGTTTCGGTGAAAAATTTGATGCGCTGTTCGACAGACTTTCAGCCGCTTATGCCCGATTTCTCAGGACTATTCTCAACCGGAAAACCTTTACCCTGCTCCTGTCTGTCGTACTGGTGGCAGCCTCTATCGGGGCACTGGGTCTGATAGGCGGGGAAATGTTCAGTGCTCCGGATATGAATGAGTTTGAGATTAGTGTGAAGCTGCCCTCGGGGTACAATCTGGAGAAGGCTGAAGCGAAGATGGCGGAAATTGCCGCCCTTGTCCGACTGGAGGTGCCGGAAATTGAAACCGACCTTTATTACGCCGGCCTGGGGGACAGTGCCACCGTTATTGAAAACGGCAATCCTGCCGAGGGATACGGCCGGATCCGCCTGGTACGGACGGTGAAACGCAAACGCTCGGTATTTGAGATAGTCCGGCAGCTGAACAGGGTGCTTCCCGCCGATATCAGCGATGCGGACATCATCGTAAGAAACGGCGGGTTGGCCAAGAAATTGAACTACGCCACCGATGGAGCCGGATTCCAGGTGGAAATTTCAGGTTCCGACTGGGATGATGTTCTCAAAGCCGCCGGGGAGGTTCAGATGGTGATGGAAGCCGATCCGCTTATAAAGAAGGCCTCCTACAGCATACGCCTGGATCGGGAAATCCTGAAACTGAATCTCAACCGGGTGACCACCGGGCGTCTGGCCGTGGATCCCGGGGCCGCCGGGCTGAATCTGCGGATACTCTACGCCGGTGTTGATGCGGGAACCCTGAAAACTGATGGGAAGAGCTATCCCATCTTCATGGATTCCTCCCGGGGGGGGGCAGTTATGCACCCCGGCGATCTTGCGGGTATCAGTGTAAGAAATGCCGGTGGAATCACGGTGCCCTATACGGCCTTTTCCACCCTTGAACGTCAATCTTCCACCGACAGTATCCCTCACACCAACCGTCTTCCCTCGATTATGGTGGTGGGAGAGCTGGTTGAATCCGATCTCACAGCCGTTCAGGGACGTATCGAGCCTATGCTGGAGAATGCGGATTTTCCCCCCGGGGTATCCTGGAAGATTACCGGTGTTACCGAAGTGATGGGGAATACCTTCAGGAATCTGTTCAAGGCGCTGGGAATCGCCATCTTTCTGGTTTATGCGGTGATGGTGGTTCAGTTTGAACGTTTCACCCAGCCTTTTATTATTATGGGAGCGGTGCCCTTTGTTCTGATAGGGGTAGCCCTTTCTCTGGCGGC
>QNBK01000169.1 GCA_003644105.1 Spirochaetota bacterium
CCGCCGATTATCCGTTGGCGGAGTCATGCACATCTTTTGTTTTCCAACTGGCTGAACTATTACGTCTATCAGCAGACTCCCTTCGATCTGGCCAGTCTGGCTGAAACTGAGTAGTCCATGAACACTGATTTTGCCTGGGGTGCGGTTGTTATTGACCTCTCCCGCCGTTACCTGCTGGTACTTCATGCCGGCGGGAATCACTGGGATCATCCCAAGGGTCATGCTGAATCCGGGGAATCCCCCGTGGAAACGGCGTTGAGGGAAATCCGTGAGGAAGCTCAGATTGAAACGGAAATTATCGAGGGATTCCGGGTGGAAACCGGATGGACACTTCCGGGTGGACGCCCCAAAAGGGTGGTCTACTTTCTGGCCAGGCGGGTAGGTAAAGCGGAAAAGCAGGGTCCTGAAGGGGAAATCCTCGACTGTCTCTGGCTCCCTTACAGCGAAGCCCGGGAGAAAATCACCTATGAGTCCGGAAAAGAAGTGCTGGACAAGGCCGAAGAATTTCTCTCATCGCGCCCAGAGGTCAATTAACTAAGTACTGCCGCCGACAATCAGCTCTCCTGTCACTTCCAGAGAAATGGGCGGAGTATCGCGGTCCCGGATAACATCCCGCAGCCAACGGCCGGCCAATTGAGAGACATGATAAATCGGCAGCTTCACCGTGGTGAGCCGGGGCGTGCTTAACCTGGCCGCAGGTACATCATCATAACCGGTAATCGCCAAATCCTCAGGAATCCTGATACCTCCCTCGGTACAGGCGGCATAAGCCCGTAAAGCTGTCTCATCGTTAAAGCACATCAGAGCATCACAATCCTGGTTAATACATGTACGAAGAAGTGCTGAATCAATCATATCCGGCTGGGGAAGTTCAACAATATATGGCTGAATATCGGGGAAATTCTGTATCATCCCGCTCATATAAGCCGCACGACGTTCTACCGATCGGGGGTGCAGACCGAAATCAACGAATGCCGGTTTTTTATATCCCCGCTGCGCCAGATGAGCCGCAATCATGGAAAATCCCTTGTAATCATTGGAAGCAACATAGGGAACGATAGTTCTGTTTAAATGGATATAGGGGATGCCCGCTTTTTCCAGTTTCTCTCGGATGATATCTCCCAGTTTGTGAAAAACGGAAACAACACCATCTCCGATGTGCCTGCCGCCCCTCATATTCTCCATCAATTCATCGGAATTCATAACTTCCAGTATGCGCCGGGCCCCGGTAAAAGCGTTGGAGAGGCCGTCAAAAAGCATCATGGCTTCATCCATAATGTGGGGTGTCTGTGGATTCAGAGACGGTGTAACCAGTAATATTCTCAGCTCACGGTTGGATACCGATCGTTTGCGCTGTACCGGGGTGAAATCATGTTCCCGGGCTAAATCCAACACCTTTTTTCTGGTTTTGGTTGAGATTCGGGGATCGTTGTTGAACACCCGGGAGATAGTACTGGGAGAAACTTCAACTAATCGGGCAAGGTCTTCAATGGTGCGTACCGTTGGACTCATAACCAAACAATAACGGTACAAAGCTTTACTGACAATAATGATTTTTATTAGTAACTTGTTGTTGAATCAGTTTCAATTCTATTAAATCTGAAAAAAAGCAGGAGATAATTGTGATAATTACAAAAAATCACAGCGAGATGGAGCCGTTGATTACCCCGAACGGGATTAAAACATGGAAACTCTACGACAGTGAAAATGCCCAGGTTGTTCATCTACAGTTGGAAAAGGGTGAAAGTCTGAAACCGCATATCACTGCGGTGGATGTGTTTTTTTACGTCCTTGAGGGAAAGGGCAGCGTACTGGTGGGGGAAGAGAAAATACAGGTTACCGCCGGAACACTGGTTGAAAGCCCTAAAGATATTGTTCACTGCCTCTACAACGATGGTGATACACCGTTTAGAGTCCTTGTGAACAAAGTGCCCAGACCAGCGGCTACAGGAAAGTAATGGTTTTAAACTGTCTGGATTGCAAGGCTAAAGCCTGTAAAAGCAACGGAGCTGACTGTTTCGATCTCCACGGTATCAGCCGGGAGGTTTACAGCCGCAATGAAGTGAACCGTATGGTAAAAAACAGCTCCAAACTCGTGGACGGCGGCCGGGCCGGTGAACTCTCCCGTTTTCAGGAAGTGATTGAGTTCTGCAGACTTCAACATTATAAAAATGTGGGAATCGCCTATTGCTATGGATTGGAGGACATTGCCCATGAAGTCCGAAACAAGCTGGTTGACGCGGGAGTCGGGGTTATTCCTGCCCGCTGTACCATGGGCGGAGTAAAAGAGCGTCATATTGACGAGGAAAAGGATACCGAAACTATTTCATGCAACCCCGCCGGTCAGGCGCATTTTCTGAATGAGAGGGCCGACTTTGTTCTGGAGTTGGGCCTTTGCCTGGGGCATGATGTGGTGTTTCATCAGGAGCTGAACGTTCCTTTTACGGTGATGCTGGTTAAAGACCGGGTTTACGCTCATGCGCCCCTTGATGGTATCCACAATTACGAGCGTGATATGGAGAAGCTGAATGCAGCCACGTGAGTGGTGAGGGCATGAAAAAAGCTTCAGGCGGTTACATCCACCCTGGTGGCTACGTCCTGTTCAGTCGGAGGCGCTGAAGGGGTTTCGCTGGAGCTCTCTCCCTCTGGTTCCCGCTGAGGTGATTGATTCCGGGGCGTCGTCGGCGGCGGAGTCGAAACCGGTATAATGGTATCACTCATTTCAAACCTCCCGGTAAGATATTTATACTCAAAAGGTGGAACTTCTACGGTGGTTTTTTCTCTTACCCTGGACATGAATTTAGTCTTTTTCACGGTGAAAAGCAAATCTGACGAGTTTATTTCCAGGGCATTTTTGAAAAGTACCCCGAGACATCATCTCCATGAGTCAGGGGTTCTTCGGCGACGGCGTTCTCCATCAGTTCCTTTGGTATTTCTTCCAGAAAGGGTGAGGGGACGCAGGCGATGGTTTCCAGGCGGATTTTCCTACTGAGGCACGATGATATATATAGTTTTTTTCGGGCTCTTGTAATGGCCACGTAGAACAGACGCCGCTCTTCCTCTATGGATTTTGGATTTTCTTCTATACTTTTGGCGTGGGGTATAATGCCCTCTTCAACTCCGGCAAGAAATACCACATCAAACTCCAGACCCTTGGATGCATGGATGGTCATCAGGTTCACTTTTCCCGCTTCACCATCATCCAGTTCATCCCGGGCGTTAAGGGTTATTCTGTTCAGCCAGCGGGTGAGGGTGGGCTCCAGATTATCGGTATTCTTTTCCCACCGTTCGAGAAATGTGGCAAAACTCTGGATATTCTCATAACGCCATTTGGCAATTTTTTCGTTATGCCGGAACTCCTGAACCAGAAAACCCCAATAGTTGACTTCTTCCACCAGTTCGTTGAATGCAGCGGCCAGGGCTGATTTTTCCCCTTCCCCGGTTTGGAACATATCCCGGAACTTTTCTATCAGATCGAGAAATTCCGCCAGGCCTGAACGTATTTTTTCACCGATACCATCCCCGCCGGAGCTGAATACAATTTCACTTACAGCAGAGTACAGGGAGTAGCCCTTTTCCCGGGCCAGATTAACAATTACTTCCAGTGTTGTTTTCCCTACTCCGCGTCTGGGTGTGTTGATGATTCTCAGCAGGTTAACATCATCGTCCGGATTATCTATTACTCTCAGGTAGCCGATTAAATCCTTGATTTCCTGCCGCTGGAAAAAGCTTGTTCCGCCGCTCATGGAATAGGGCAGGTTGTTGGCCATCAGGGCCTCTTCAATGCTTCTTGTGAGAGCATTGGTGCGAACCAGTATCCCCATTTGATCGTAAGCCATGTTTTCGGTGGCCTTGAGCGCCCCGATGGTTTCGGCAATGAAGGTGGCTTCATCCTGATCGTCGTCCGGGGTGGAGAACTGTATGGTCATCTCATCATGGGCATCGTGGGTCCAGAGTACTTTTTCTTTTCTGTCGTTGTTGTTGCTGATAACGGCATTGGCGGCTTTGAGTATGGTTCCTGTTGACCTGTAGTTCCGCTCGAGTTTGATTTCTCTGCGTTCAGAAAAATCTTTCTCGAAATTCAGCAGATTGGTGTAATCCGCTCCCCGCCAGGAATATATGGACTGATCGTCATCACCGACACAGCAGATGTTGCGGTGCTTTAAAGCCATATGTTTGACAAGGCTGTACTGAATGCCGGAAGTATCCTGAAACTCATCCACCATTATGTATGTAAAGCGTTGACGGTACTCCTCCAGAATATCCGGTCGGCTTTCGAAAAGTTCAAGCGGTTTGATAATCAAATCATCAAAGTCAACGGCATTATGAAGCATCATCAGTTCGTGGTACTCATCGAACAGGGGTTTATGAATGGATGTAACATTATCCCACTGGATCCGGCGGGTTTTAATATCGCTGAACAGGGAGGCCAGGGCGTTCAGCTCCGCAGGTTCATGGGTAAGTCTGAGTTCCCGGGAAGATTCTCTCAGGCAGGCCAGCTTGTCTGAGCTGTCGTATATGGTGAAGTTGGGACGGTAGGATAGTTCAGGGGACTTTTCCCTCAAAATACGGACACCGAACGCGTGAAAAGTGGAAACGGTGAGGTTGGATAATTTCTGCCCGGTAAGGCTTTTTACACGTTCTTCCATTTCTCTTGCGGCTTTATTGGTGAAGGTAAGAGCAAGTATGGATGACTGGGTAATGCCCCGGCTCAGCATCTCGGCAATCCGGGTAGTCACCACACCTGTTTTACCGCTTCCGGCACCGGCGATTATCAGGAGCGGACCTGTAATCGTATTTACAGCTTCCCGCTGCTGAGGGTTTAATCTGCCTTTCACAGATTCAAGATCTTCTATTTTCTTTTTCATGAGTTCTTATACGTGCTTGACAAACAGATCCAGAGCTTCGATTCCAAGGAGAACAATAGCGGAAACAATCAGACCGGAAATTGCTACTCCCACAAGAACGGCGAGCATGGTGCGCCTTCGGCTTAATCCCAATACCCAGGCTCCCAGGGTTCCGGTCCACGCTCCTGTTATCGGTAGAGGAATACCGACAAAAACAGCCACACCCCAGAACCCGTAACGTTCCACCTTGGCGGTGAGCTTATGCCGGGCCTTATCGACGAGTTTATCAAAGATTCCTGCATAAAAACCCCATCTGTAGAGTATTTTATGGAAAGTATCCAGAAAAACATAGGCAATGGGAGCCACTAAAGCGTTGAGAAGAACGCAGTAGGGATATGCCGCAGCCCAGGGAATTCCCTTTGCCAGTGCGTAGGGAAGTCCGCCCCGGAGTTCAGCGATGGGAAGCAGTGTGAATATAGATGTCCAGATCCAGTCATTCATGTGAGATTCAGAATGCCTTCAAGATACATGGGTGGTCAAGTGGGGAAGCGGTAACGGGCCAAGTCGCGCAGGAGACGTGAGATGAGGTTGAAAGCTCCGGCATCAAGAGTTTCAGGACTATCATCGGGACCGTGATTGTTCTTCCATGCAGGGGGCAGATCGGCACTGATTTCCTCTCTGGCCCTTGCGGGAGTTTCCGGATCGGCCTCATGTGGGTTGCTGCTGTAGCGGCGGGCCAGTACTTCGGCTTGTTTCCGGGGCAGCAATGACAGCTGTACTGCGGGGAATCCTCCAAGGAGGAGGCCCAGATCGTCGGAGAACATTGGGTTCATACCGAAGTTATCTCCCCGGGTAAAGCGCTTGAGAAAGCCCTCCATTACATGATAGGAGCGGGACATTGAATCACCGGCCGGCAGCCCACCTGCTTTTCGCACACTTCTGCCCCACACCGGGGTATCTCCGATTCCGCACATATCCAGAACGAAGAAGAGGATGTTCTTTGTACCGAGTCTTTTTAAATGCTTTGCAAGAAGCCAGGAACCCTGGTCGGTGGCTGTCATATCACCGGTGAGCTCTTCCCTGTCTGTAAAAAGTATCTGAGTTCGGTGATGCCACCCAAGACGGTTTATTTCCTCCCAGTGATTCAGCAGCTGAAACACTGCTGCCGCATTATCATTGGCTCCGGGGGTTCCAGGAACCCGGTCGTAATGAGCTACCAGAGTTACCCTGAAATACTCCCCGTCCATTTTTGATGCATTGGGTACCGGAAGGGCGATGTGTCTGGCACCTTCAAGGGGGATTATTTCAAAGGGTATTTCCCGTCTTTTCAGGGAACTCACCAGAAGCTCGAAACGGTCGGCATCATTCCGGCAGAATCCGTAAAGCTCTACCCGGTCGGCTGGGGGAAGGGGAAGATGGGAGAGTGTCCGGGATATCTGCTTGTTCATATCAAGCATTATAGCTGAGGGTAAGCTGCAGGTGTTTGTCTTTTTAAGAGTACATCCCTATACTCAGGAAGTGAGGTAAGACAAATGGTTAATGCTCTTAAAGTGAATTCATTTAAAGGAAAACGAAAGGGTCCGCTGGTCCTTTGTATTATGGATGGAGTGGGTTTTGGCA
>QNBK01000170.1 GCA_003644105.1 Spirochaetota bacterium
AAATTCTCAATCAGTGATTTGGGATAAAGGGCATGGGTTCCTTCGGCGGCCAGTTCCATCTCCAGGAGGGTACGCACCCGGGAGATTTCATCTTCGTCAAGACCCGGAGCGTACATGGGGGCCAGTACCAGGGTAGGTTTGCGTACAAAGGCATAGCGGCCGGTAAACCCGGCCCTGATTTCAAATATAGCGGTAAGAAGTAAAAGGGCGGCAATTATCCGAGGTAGACGACTCATAAACAGATTCTATCATTGAATCCCCGGGTGTGCTTATGCTTTGATTCCTATAAGCGGGAGAAATTCCTCTCTGGTGGGAGCTTTGTAAAACCGTTTACCTGCGGCTTCTATAACCGGGATAGAGTGAATACCGGCCTCTTTAACCACCTTCATGTGAAAGAGTATTTCCACCTCATTCACTTTTACACCGGGATAATCTTCTTTGAGCTTCTTCAGAAACCTGGAAGCGGGGATGCATTTGGGGCAGATTTTTGATTTGTAGTAGGTAATTTCGTTTATATCGAATGTTGATTGTTCCATATTTCTCCTCTGGATTCTGAGGTGGAATAGTCTATACAAAAGTAAGATATGTCAACCTGCATATAAATAAATGCATCCACAGGATTGAGACTCCTTGTATAATACAGCTATGAAAAAAAGATTCCCCACGGCCTTTTTCATGGATTCTAAAGCCCCGAAACGCCGGGGCAGGATTGTCGGACTGCCTTTTAAAGAAGATGTAATCATCACCACCGACAAATGGGGAATCCCGAGAATCAAGGCCGCCAACGAGTCCGATCTCTACATGGCCCAGGGATACATACATGCATCTGAGCGCCTCTGGCAGATGGAATCCATCCGCAGGTTCGCCTCGGGAACCCTATCAGAAATAGCCGGAGAGAAGTTTCTGGAGCTGGATCATTTTGCCCGATTAGCAGGTTTCCCCGAAGTTTGCCGCCGGGCGGTAACAGGATTATCAGAGGATACAAAAACTCAGGCTGAAGCCTATCTGAGTGGTATTAACGAGTTCATCAGAACTCACCAGAATCGCCTGCCTCTGGAGTTCCGATCCATCGGCCTGAAGCCTGCCTCCTGGACTCTTGACGATGTAACCGCCAACCTTGTGGTTAACAGCTGGTATCTTCAGACTAACTACCTGGAGGAAATTCTGGCCATCAGAACTCGTAAAAAACTCAGCAGAGAGCAGTGGGATGCGCTGATTCCGGGAATGAGCGCTTTCGAGGATGAAAATCTCCCCGAAGATACCTATTTTGAAAATTTCCGCGAACTGAATATCGGAAAGTTTCTTCCTGCAGCTTATTCCTTCTACAAAGAGTTCAAGCTTATCTGCGGGGCCAGTAACAACTGGGTTACATCTGACGGTCCAGGGGGTAAGCCTCTGGTGGCCAACGATCCCCACCTTGGGATTCAGGTTCCCCAGATCTGGTTTGCCTGCGGTTTGGAGTGTCCGGGGACTGAGATTCTCGGGGTGGGGATGCCGGGATTTCCGGGTATCATTATCGGGCGCACCCCCACTGTAGCCTGGGGTTTTACCAATGTGATGACCGATATTGTTGACCTCTTCGTCCTGCGGATTAATCCGGAAACCAAAACATGCAT
Source organism: Spirochaetota bacterium (assembly GCA_003644105.1). Classification (GTDB taxonomy): domain Bacteria; phylum Spirochaetota; class Spirochaetia; order DSM-2461; family DSM-2461; genus UBA2779. The sequence goes on from QNBK01000170.1 coordinate 1,617, forward strand.
CGTGAACGGTGAGGAAACTGCTCTGATTGTCCGGAAAGAAATCTACATTCTACCTGACGGCGGGAAGGAAACCAGAACCGTCTATGAAAGCCCCCACGGCCCTCTAATCACTGAAATAGAACCTGATACAGATGCTGCCGTCGCCCTGAAGTGGTACGGAACCATGCCGGGTGAAAAAATGAACGACCGTACCGGTGAGGGGATACTCGCATTTTCAAAAGTTAAAATAGTTTCGGATCTGAAAAAATACGGTTCCTATCTGGCCACCATCGGGCAGAACATCGTCGCAGGGGACACTGAAGGCAATATTCTGTGGCAGGCCACAGGTTCCATCCCGATTCGAAGGGGCTACTCCGGCAGACTCCCGGCGGATGGAAGTGCCGATCATGACTGGATTGGATTTGTACCCTATGAGGAGATGCCCTGTTCTGAAAACCCAGCTGAAAAGTACATCGCCACTGCCAACCATCGGACCGTACCTCCGGATAGTAAAGTTATGCCCACATGGTCCTGGGCCCAACCCTGGCGGATATGGAGAATCCGGGAGCGCCTTGAATCCATGGGAAAACCAACGGCAGAGAAATTCATGGAACTTCAGAACAATACCTTCAGTACCCGCCCTGCCCATTTACTTGGAGCCCTTCTTAACTGTGAGTTAACAGACAGCAGGGCAATTGAACTGGCTGAAATACTAAAGGGTTGGGACGGCAACTGCGGTAAACACAGTACCGCATGTCTTGTTTTCAACCAGCTGCCCGTTCAGATTTCAGAGATTCTTTTACGAGGGTATATCGGAGACGATCTTGAACTCTACTACACCCTCCTGCCCTTTTTCACTTCCCTGCTGGAATCCATAACTAAAGACTCTAACGTGCTGGGATTATTTCCCGATAAAAATTCCGAAGTGTACACCGTAGGAACTCTGATGGAAAAAGCCCTCGTTGAAATATGGAAGGGGCTATCACAACGCTATGGTAGAAATCCCCGGCGGTGGCAATGGGGGGCTTTTCACAAACTGTTATACAGACATCCGGGAGCCGAAGGCCGATTGAAATCCTGGCTTTTGAACCGCGGGCCCTGGCCGGCAGACGGAGACTGGACCACGGTGAATGTGAGCGGTTTCAGTATGTCGGTGAAACCCGGAGAGGTAACAACCATTCCCTCCATGCGTTTTATCGCTTCTTTAGAGGATAAAGATGCGAACATTCTCTGCCTTCCTCTAGGTCAGTCCGGACGTCCGGGAAACCGCTTTTATGATAACTTCATCCTCAGATACAGAACCGGGGGTTATGTACCCTTCCCCATGCGCCCTCAGGGAGCATCAGGCCGTACCGGTGGAGTTCTCGTACTCTCATCTTCCCGGGATAGCTGAACATTCAGCTGAGGCATGGCAAAGAAGATTCCGTTCTCTTTGAATTTTCGGTCGACGGCCATCTGTACTTCATCCTTTGCCTGAATACCATTTCCGAAGTCAACAACAAAACGCAATTCAAAATTAATCGCATCCTTGGCAAAGTCAATGATAATGGCATGGGGTTCGGGATCTACCAGCACCAGAGGATTCTCCAGGGCACAACTCACAAGTATCATCTTTACCTGGTCGAGGTTTGTCCCGTAAACAACCCTGAGAGGAATATCAATTCGACGTTTGGAATCAGAGAGTGTCCAGTTCACCAGTTTTTTGGTTATAAACTCTTTGTTGGGAACAACCATTTCACTGCGGTCCCACAGGGTAATCGTCGTTGCCCTTATTTGAATTCGGGAAACCCTTCCCATAAGTTCCCCGATGGTAACAACATCATCAACCCGGATGGGACGTTCAATGAGCAGGATGAGGCCGGAAACAAAATTTGCAACAATCTCCTGAAGACCGAAACCAAGACCGAAAGTAAGAGCGGCGGCGAGCCACTGAATCTGAGACCATTTAAGGCCCAGAAGGTTAAATACCGTAATCGTACCGATTATAGTGAGGCTGTATTTAAGCAAAGTGCCGATGGCAAATCTCGCTCCGTAATCCACTGAAGTTCTGCGTTTGAGTACAATATCGACGATACCTGGCAGTCCCCGGGTAACAACGACGGCAATTCCTGCAGCGATCATAGCCACTGTAATCATCCAGAGTGTCAGCGGTGTGTTCCCGGTACCCGCAGCTGCGGCTACCGTCGTATCGGCAGACAAAGTAGTTACAGAATCAACCGCCGGTTCGGATCCGGTATCAGAAGGAGAATTCTGATTCTCCGGCTCCGGTTCACCAAAGATATCCAGAGTTAAACTCGAACTTGAGGGCTCCTCTATCATCTGTATTCTGGGAAGAATCTGAACTCTTTTAAGAAACTGCAGCATGGGTATAGCTTCAGACCATATGGAAAAAACTCCGATGGAAATCACCATTACCATGAAGAATTTGTACATGCCCCGGGTTTGTTTATCGTTATCCTGTTGTGCAAGATTCCCGAATTTCCGGAGGACACCACTCCCGAGAAGTATAAAAAGAAGCAGAATCAGTGTCCGCAGCATCTGGAAAGCAAGAAGCATTCCTGTAAGGTAATAACCCGCTATGGCCAGAATAACAGGCACCAGGGTGAAAAAAATGATCAGGGGGTATGCCCCCAGGTAAGCCGTGGGAAAGGCATAGGCAGATAACCGTCTGGGCCATGGTACCCTTGTATAATCCGATGACAGTTTTTCGCTTTTTTCCGGTTTGATGAGTAAAAGAAGGCCCAGACCGATAATGAGCAGTGCAATAATGAAGGCGATTCTTCCCAGAGAGTTGTTGAATACCTGGTAGGTCTCCCGGCTGTCAAGCCTTCCCCCGGAGAACATCAGCAGCAATGAGAGATAGAGAAATGGAAGACTCATGAACTCGGTAAGAAACAGCCCCCTGGATAGTGATCTGGTAACCTGTACCGGCCAGTGAAAATGGACTTCAGCCAATCCCCTTCTGATGAATATCAGTCTTGTAGTTTCAAGGAGAATTGTAATTAAAGCCATGAGAGAGAACGCATCCGAAGCGGCATACCAGTAGAGAGAACTACCGAGAATACCCGTAATTTTACCGAGTAAAATCATTACCCCCGGAAGGGGAAGTACAAGAAGCAGGGTAATAACCAAAGCCCGGAATGTCTGAAAGAACGTATCCTTTTCAGGATTTGAAACTATCTCTGCAATATACTCCAGACGTTTAAAGAGCTTTATCCTTATGATGATAAGGAGGATGATAACCAGGAGTAACAGAACAACTCCGGGTTTTTTATCATTATCAGAAAAATTGAGATTCTTCCAGTGATTAAGTGAAAAAACCCACCCGGCGGCGGCGGTAACATCCCGGAACCTGGGGAGAATAGGCTTTGGTACACTGCGGGACCATAAGACATGGGAATACAGGAAACTCTGAACGTCGTTCAGCTGTTTCAGAAAGTTCTTTTCCATCTCCTGAAATTCAACCAGCTGGTTTTCGTATATACCGCCTTTCTGTATCAGTTGATCCAGAAGATCCTGGCGTACAGTAAAGTATTGCCGGACTCTCTGCTCCATTTCAGGTGAGAAATCCCCGTCAATAGACTTCCTGATAAGATCGAGGGTCTTCCGGTTGTAATCGTAGGTTTGACCCCGTTTCTGAGCCAGAGTAATCATTTGATGATCAATTTCTGGAATAAGTTTCCCCAGCTTATTGATGGATGCGGCAGCTTCTCCACGATCGGGAAAGGTTTCCGGAATATCGGGCCACCATCGATTTACATTCCCACGGTTTCCATATGTATTGAACTTCCTCAACGTTAACTCAGTGATGCGGCGAAGCTGATTAAGGTTATTATTAACCTCTGAAAGATTTTGAGTGGTCTGTTCAGATCTGGCAATGATTCCGGCCGGCCCCCAGAGGTTTTGAGCCAGCTGTTCTGTTTCTGATGTGAACTCTGATAGAACAGGAAATTCTTCGGACAGTTTTTTACTCAATTCTCCGACAAGTCTCAGGGATTCCATGGCCTCTTCATCCCGAAGTATTACAGCTTGTTTCTTATAGATATCAACCAGCTCCTGACTGTAATCTACCCGTCGTTTTGCCAGATCGATAATCAAAGGGGCATACCGGCTTTTAGCTGTTAGAAGATCCAGACGGGCCCGGAGCATTTCAATTTCACTTTCTGCAGCGGTTCTCCGTGCGATAATATTCAGTTTATTTGCATTTTTAACATCAGCTGTTTCAACACTGATGTCCTGGGCCCTGAGCCCCCGGTTCAACAGATCTATCTGCAGATCCAACTCTCCAAGCTGCTGTGATATATTCGATCTGTTTCCCAGCATGTTATCAACCAGTATCTGTTGATCGTGCAGCTCAGTCTGGTTGGCAAAATACCTGGCACGTTCACGTTCAAGTTCATCCTCAGCCTGATCAACATTCATGGAATCAGGGAAATCCACTACCGGGGAAACCACGGGAACATCCAGTTCCCTGAGGAGAGAAGTCCTGGTTTGATCCGTCAGCAATAAGGCTTTTTTGTACTCATCCTTCAGTAAGCGATACTCTTCTGCCTTCTCCATGGCATCAATAGCCTCAGTATAAATCTCTTCAAGGGCCACATTACCGGAAGCTTCCTTTTGCTGCTCCTGAAGCTGTTCAATTGTCAGAAGGTCCTGGTCGTCAATTTCTGCCCAGCTCATTGCGGTAAAGGCGGACAGGAAAAGAAGGAACAAAATTGATGTTTTAAAATTCTCAAACTTAAAGAGTAGTCTCATATCGTATCATTTTAATCTATATACCATCTAAAATGGAAATATGAGTGAAGAAACTGAAGAGTTGAAGAATCCACGTCTCAA
>QNBK01000171.1 GCA_003644105.1 Spirochaetota bacterium
ATCAGTCCACTGTTCAATGCGCCGCGCACAGCTTGAGTTTTTTCAGGACCACCAGCTACGGCTACCACCCTGGGAATGTTTCGAATACCGTCGGTTTCAATACCGATTACCCTGTCATTAATGAGATGTTTGATAATCCGGCCCTGCCCATCAAAATATCGAAGACAGATATCTCCCACGGCACCGGCGGCTTTAAGTTCATCCAGAATTTCCCGGGAGATAATTGTTCCCCGGCTCATCAGCATGGAATCCGAAGCCGGCGCACCTATTCCCACAAAGGCCAGATCGGCATGCTCGGCCAGTTCCAGGGTTTCCATGATATGCGGATCTTTCAGTAATCCCTCTTTAACCGCCAGGGATGTAACCACCCCCGGAGCTGAAAGAAATCGCCCTATCCCGCCGGTTTTATCGGAAAATCTTCTCACCAGGTCTGAACTATGAACTGCAGCCTCAGGAGACCCCAACCCGCCCAGCATTTGAACAATTTTCAATTTCGGAAAATCCATTCCGGGAAGGTTCTGAAGAAATGCCGAGAGGGTACTGCCCCAGGTGAGGCTGATAGTCTCATTCCCCTTGATTACCCTCTGTGCGTATTCAGATGCAGCCTTCCCCAGCTGTGAGAGGATTTCATCTTTATCCATTGATTCTGATGATGAGAGAATCACCTCTTTAAGCTGCCACTGCGAGGCAATACGGTTTTCCAGATCGGTAAAGTTACCGTTTTGTTTCTTCAGGGAGATTTCGACAATGCCGCTTGTTCTGGCCTGCTGTAGAAGCCGGGAAACTTTGATACGGGAGATTCCCAGCCTGTTGGCTATTTCCTGCTGAGTCTGATTATCCTCGTAGTACAGGGAGGCAATTTTGTAAATCAGATCGGTTTCTGTCACAGGCTCCCCCGGGTTTCAGGATAACAGATTGATCGTTTGATCAGCTCTGTTCACATGATCATGCGGGCATTATCATCCACTCTTCCGGCACTGTCAAGCATTGGTAAACCGACTATGTAAACTCTTTCCCCTCAATTAACTTCAGACAGTTTTCCCGGGTAACCAGGCTCAAATCCTGCTGCCGCTCCATAAAGGGCAACAGGTCGCTTTGAACCTTATTCCATTGAAGTCCGGATATTTTGTGATAAAGAATATCCTTCAGATTATGTCGGCTGACAACCTCTCCCCCCCAGTTTGTCTGTTCCAAAGCTGCGTTTAAAAAAGAAAAATTAGGTGAAGGCCAACTGATATCAGATAAATACCAGATAAGATCGTAGATATCACGGCCTTTGGTATAAGGCCTGGATAATACAGCATGCAGCTTTCCGGCCAGAAGAGAGGCTTTATCATAATGTGAAATATTGACCGTAACAAAGCGCCGTACAATTGTTGATGAAATATTCGCCATCTTCGGAGGATTGGTATCTATCTCAAACTTGATTGACAGGACTTCATTTTCATAAGGCGAGATCCCCATTTCGTATAAGATTCCCGGAAATTTCAAAAAAGCTGACATGACTGTCTTTTCAGGAGATACCTTGATTTGGATATCATACTTTTCAGATTCAAACAGAGTCTTAATCTTTCTGAGTGCTTTCTCAAACTCACATCCCTGCTCAGGCTTGATGAGTGAGAAATCAAGATCTTCAGAATACCGGGGAATATTGAAAAGAAAACGTAATGCAGTCCCTCCGAGAAAAGCCCAATTTAAGAACACATCACTGTCCTGTAAGCCTTGTAATACCCTTGCCTGCAAATATTCACGGACGACATTTTTCTTTAACAGCTGATTGGGTTTTTCATTTACCAGCTGTTTCAAATATTCTTTCATAAGTCTCTATACTCCTCCACCGAGAAGATTCGTCTCAGCAATTTCACTGCTGAAACCAATTTAGTACCTCCGAAATCATCGGCCATTTCCATCATCTTATCCATATCAAGAACGTCATCATTCTGAAGCCGTAATTCCCGTAAATATTCAAAGGAATGACTACCGGGAGTAAGATAAATAAGATCCAGCAGACATTTTTCCGGGGTAGCAATAAAAACAATTTTATCACCGGGAATCTGAATACCATGATACCCGCTGAAAAAGGCATTTTTTACATGCTTATACTGAAAGGTTCCTTCCGGGGTATTCAGAACCTCAGGACGACCGGTTGTTACGCTGGTAATAACCGGAACATACTCCGGAATCATTCCGTAAAATGACAACGCCGACTGCAGACTGATATAGGAAGCTTTTTTTAACTGATTGGCGATAAAAAATGGGTGAGGTTCCACCTTCCTATAGGGAGGAGCCAGTGCATACCAGCCCCGTCTGAGCTGAAAGAGTCTTCCCGATTTAAGCCATCTTGATAGTTGAAGCTGAATATCAGTACTGGATTTTTGTCCAGCCATCAGTAATTTTGATGAAAAGATCGGCTCATCACCGATTAATTCAAGCAATGACTCCCATTTCATAGCATTAACTTATCATATTTGATGAGTTAATGCTATAGAATTAACAATTTCTATTACCCCCGCTGCACCCGGACATCATCCTCGGCGGTAACCTGATTATCCACAGCAATAGGCCGGGCCCAGTAACCGCTTTTGACATCCCGGCGGCGAAGAACCAGAAACCCGACGGTGCAGATAATCACATAGAAAAGGCATCCCGCGCCTGCCAGCCATAGCCACATGGGCTCCTGCCGGATAAAAGCATAAGCCGGAAAGGGAATAATCAGTATCAGAGGGATAGCCATGGGGAAAACAATCCCCGCAGCCCTCATGTAATCCTCGGCAATAGGAGTTTTCAGTTCAGGATCGACAACCCGTAATAATGCCAGTCCCGAGGCCAGAGTTCCGGTAGCCACCCCATAGATAACCAAAGTTCGTCCGAAGGCATGATCGTGAAAGGTTCGGGATCCCATCCAGGGAACCAGAAACAGCGCAATAAGTCCTCCGACGGTGGACATGATGAGTATCGGAATCCAGAACTCCCGGACTACCAGAAAACTGATGGCTCCCAGAGCGGAAGTTATCATCAGATCGATGCTGAAACCGGTGAAACGGGTAAATGTGGCATCGTCAAGGGTATACCCAATACCGGTTCCGGATACGACAGCACGAACAAGACGTCCCACCAGGGAACAGAAAATAAACCCGATTCCCCAGAAACTGGCCGCCAGATCTTTCCCTATCTGACCTGCCATACCCAGCAGCGCCGAAAGCCCGGTGAGTGCCAGCCACGTCAACAGATAAGTGAAGAGAACATAGGCCACATGATAACTCATGGAATCTATCGCCGCACTATCTGTCGTCAGACGAGCTCCAATCCCACCTTTTTTATCTGCGGGAAGCAGACCCGGACGGTCCCGGCGCAGAATGTTTTCCATATGTGGAGATGTAATCCAACCCTTCTTGATTCCCACATTAATCAGGGCCACACCACCGAAACTGGCCCAGAGAAAGCCGATTGCACCGAAGGTGAGTCCCACCGATCCGGCACCGGCAAACCGGCCTCCGAACGCCTCCCAGGTTTTTCCGATGGAAAGGGCCTGCCCGGGTCCCGAAGAGAACCCCAGAGGTAAAAGCAAACCGAATCCCGGAAATATCTGGGGTGCTATTGTGGCGGCCAGCAGCAGGGAAAGTACCAGTCCCGCGGCAGCCTGGATACTGTAATGGGTTAAAACACCCAGGGCCAGAGGAAGAGCCCCGCCGTTTTTCCGCAAGCCCTTCTCCCGGGGTTTACGCAGGGCCATAGAAATAAAACTCAGATTTAAGAGATGATACGCCAGGTTATCCAGGCGCACCGTTTCCAGGTTCAGCGGCGCTCTTAACAGGTTGTAAGCTATCATCAGGATGAAGCCGGCTGTAAGAGCATTGGGAATCAGGAAACGCTGAAAGAAACGTATCCTGGCTCTGAGAAAGGTTGCCGTTATCAATGCAGTACTGAGCAAACCCAGATCGATAAAGATTTTCCAGGAATTATTCATAAATCCTCCAGCTGAGCATAAGGGATACAGCAAGTATACTGTACAAAGAGAATAAATGGAGTCAGTAACACTGTCAGCCGTGAATCTGACGGCTGGAGCAGCTTGTATCCGGTTATGAACTCAGCCCTTGGAAATCCTGCGGCTCAAAGTTGACTGATTCACCCCCAGAAGCCGGGATGCCAACGACTGATTCCCGTCCGCCTTGTTCAAGGCTGCCAGAAAAACTATGTCGTTTATCTCCTTCACAGTGGGAAAATGTCCGAACAAGTTGACAAGCCCATCATAATCAAGATTTTGCACCTCTCCAGGCTCGCGGGTTTCAGGCATATCATTGTTACCCACCAGATCCCGGAAAGGTGTCAGATTCAGAGTCGATCCCGAGGTTCGGCTCAACGCATCAAACACCAGGGAATGTAGTTCCCGCACATTCCCTGGAAAATCATAAAGGTTCAGCATAGCTTCCAGTTCTGCTGGAATCCGGGGGATGCCTTTGCCCAGTTCCTCAGCAGCTTCTTTGATAAAAGCCTCTGCAAGGGGCATCATATCTTCCCGTCTTTCCCGGAGCAGAGGCAGGGAAACATGATGGGCCATCAGGCGGAAGTACAAATCCCGGCGGAAACGGCCGTCTTCAAGCCTGGAGGAAAGATTGATACAGGTTGCGGCAACAATGCGGGCGTCGGTTGTGAGAGGGTCATCAGAACCAAGAGGATAATACTCCTTTTCCTGAAGCAGCCGCAGCAGCTTCACCTGGGACGCCGGGGCAAGATCGCCGATTTCATCCAGAAACAAAGTGCCCCCGGCCGCCTTCTCCACCAAACCCGGACGGTCATTCCCCGCATCGGTAAAAGCACCCTTTTTATGGCCGAACAGAGTATCCGAAAACAGCGCATCATCCAGACCTGCAGCGTTCACCGTTACCAGAGCCCCCTGACGACCGCTGGCATTATGAATAGCACGGGCCAGAAGCTCCTTACCCGTCCCGCTTTCCCCGGTTATCAGCACCGGCCGACTGGTAGCCGCCACCGCTTCAACGTACTGAAAAACAGCCAGCATGGAATCAGAACCAGTAATCATGGAAGAAAAGGCTTCCGGTTTCTCCAGAGAATCCCGGTTCAGCACCCGGCTCCCCATCGCCGAAAGCTCACTGTTCAAATCACGCCATTCAAGAGCATGGCTCACTGCGGTAACCAGTCTGGTTTTCTCCGGAGGTTTGGCCAGGTAGTCATAAGCCCCGATTTTCATACAGCGTACAGCTGTCTGCAGATCCTCATCCCCGGTTATCATAATCACCGGAAGTCCCGGATAGCCTTCTGTAATATTTTCCAGCACTTCAATGCCGCTCATCACGGGCATATTGATATCCAGCAGCACCAGGGAAACGTTGTTATCCCGAAGAATATTCGCCACCTCCCGTCCGTCGCTGGATACGATGATGTTCTCATATCCGGCGTTTTTAAGAATCGTTTCATAAAGAGAAAGAGCAATGATATCGTCGTCAACAAAAAGTATTGATTCTTCTTCCGGTTTTCTCATGGATGGATTCTCCCTCTTAGAATATCGGCATACTATGGTTTTAATTGACCTCCGGTGCCCTGAGTGGAAATTCTTTCATCACTCCGTGTACACTTCATTCATTATGATTGATTTTCGTTCTGATACCGTAACACGACCCTCAGCCGCCATGCGCAAAGCCATGGCCGAAGCCGAAGTGGGAGATGATGTACTGAGGGAAGACCCCACTCTCATTGCCCTTCAGAAAAAAGCGGCCGAATTAACCGGCAAAGAAGCCGCACTGTTCACTCCATCAGGCACCTTTGCCAACCAGCTCTCCCTTTTTACCTGGGTAAACACAGGTGGAGAAGTGTACCTTAACGAGGTATCCCATATCATCCAGCATGAAGCCGGGGCCTCGGCCCATATCAGCGGCGCCTTCCTGCGGCCTTTCGTTCCGGAATTTTTCAACTGGGCACAATGGTCCGATATCGCCCCGAGGATACGCCCGGAACCCGATCAGCACTTTCCCGTTCCCTCACTCATCTGCCTGGAAAATGCCCTCTCCGACGGCACCGTCCAGCCGGTAGAGAGCATGGCTGAAATCAAAAGAGGTGCTGAGGCTGCAGAACTTCCGGTCCATCTGGATGGAGCCAGGCTCTTTAATGCCGCAGTTTCCCTGGGAGTTGCAGCTTCAGAAATTGCCGGGAAAGCTGATTCGGTGATGTTCTGCCTCTCCAAGGGTCTGGGGGCTCCAGTGGGGAGTCTGCTCTGCGGCCCGAAAGACTTTATTGAAAAGGCCTTTTATAAAAGGAAAATTATGGGCGGTGGGATGAGGCAGGCCGGAATACTGGC
>QNBK01000172.1 GCA_003644105.1 Spirochaetota bacterium
CTCAATAAAATCTTTTGCAGTTTCATTTTTCACATAGGTGCCGCTTTTCGGTTTGATAATTACCAGCCCGTCATCTTCCAGACGTTTGAGCGCTTCCCTCACCGGGGTTCGTGAGCATTCATATTCCCCGGCAAGGGTAATTTCAGAAATCTTCTGTCCGGGATAAATCTTCTCGGTGAGGATTCTGGTTCTGAGGTTATGGTAAATGTCTTCGATGAGGTTTTTTCTCGACATCGGACCCTCCCGGATCTACTTTAACATAAATCCCGAAAGTAGTATACAAGATAATCGGTTCCTGTCTTCAGCAGCGGTTACACTTGAATCAACTTACCGACGGCTTCAAACTCTTTTTCCGCCTCCAGGATAAATTTGTTTTCATCAAAAGCGCCTACTACCGCATCCCTCTCGGCATCACTTTCGAAGGTGATATTCCGGAAGTGGTTCACGTAATCTTTTTTTCTGCTGTTACGTATACCCTCCAGTATGAATGAGGCGGTTTCCAGTGCTTCTTTTTTGTTGACCTCTGCCGCTCTGCCTGAAAATTCCTTCAGTACCATCTCGGCATGGGCCCGTTTTTTAAGCTCATAGGTTGAACCGATTTCCCGGTAGGCCCGGTGTACATCCGGCCAGCTGTCGATTTCCCCGGTGCGGATCCTTCCCTTGAGATTCTCAAGATCTGAGCGGAGTATCATCTGCCCCCCGATATTCTCCCATGGCCCTGTTTCCCCGACTTCCCCGGCTGAATCGGAAACTTGCTGCCCCCCGGCCAGGGTTCGGACTGCATAGTAGCGTATCATTCGTCCGTAGTCCCTCCAGGCCCGACCGGCATGAAGTATTCTCACCGGGCGGCGGGTGGCTTCCACCTTGTACGATTCCCCGGCAAAGAGTTCCGGGCTCTCTTCGGTTTCCAGAAGAGACCGGCCGGAAGGGTACATTTCATCGGCCCAGTCTTCCAGAATGAGCCGGGCTGCCCTCATCTGATCTACCGTGTCCGGGGCCAGCCAGTCGAATTCCAGCGCCTGATGTTTCTCAATACGCTTATCCCGGGCGGCTGTTTTCGCGGCGTTCCTTGTCAGGGCGTACATATTGTACCGGAACCAGTAACCGGGCATGAGCAGCAACTCTCCGGTACTCTCACTGTTGGATACCAGAGTGAAGGGCAGGGGAATATCAAGCTCAGCGGGATAGGCTCCTTTGGCGATGAGACAGAACGAGGCGAAGCGGGAATTGTGTTTCAGGCTCACGCTCAATCCCGGCCAGAACCCACGATCGGCAACGATTTCACCATCGGAGGAGCGGGAGTTATGGTTGGATCCTACTGTGGCGGCTGATGCCATATTGGTCTGACCCTTCATGGTACTGGCGCAGAGAAAGGAGCTGTTGTGGTGCTGTTCGTGTGAGCCGAATATGAGAGAGTTGAGTACCTCACAGCAACTGATGGTGGAGTTGGAGCCCAGTATTGAGTTGATGAGCCGGGCCCCGTACTTGAGATTGGAATGATCGTTAAGAATGAAACGTACAGCCTTCACTCCGTAGAACACCCGGCAGCCGTAACCGATGATACCGTTTACCAGTTCGCTCCCCTCTCCCAGCTGGGTGGGCCTGGCCTCATCGCTGTTGATGGTGAGGTTTTTAAGCTTGTTGCATCCCTTGAGATAGGCCCGCTCTCCAATTTTCACATCTTTAAGTACCCGGCAATCTTTAATGACAGTTTCTTTACCGATGCGTCCGTAACGCCCCCGGCGGGAATCCCTTACCTTTCCGGTTAATTCCACAAAGCGCTTCATCAGCTCTTTATCGTCCCGGTATTTAGACCATATCCAGGCATCGGCGGGGAGCAGACCGTCAAAGGGCAGTACTTTCCGCCCGCCGTTTTCATTGGCGATTTCCAGCCAGATCCGTACATCTTCATCCTCACCGTCGATAATCACCCCGTTACCGAATTTTGCATGGTCGGTGGTAATCAGTTCGTTGATGTTGAACAGAATGCATCGCTCTTCCACCACTACATGGGACATGTATCCCACATTGTGCAGGGCTGTGTCGTTACCGATATCGCAGGAAACGACGGTGCTGTTGTAAATGCCAACTGGAAGACGGAGGTCGTGATATTCAATAAAGGATTCTGAAAGCCGGCCGATCCTTACCTTCCCGTAAAACCGGCAGTCGGCAACAAGATGAGGGTTGAACCCCTCAAGTACCTGGATGTTGGCCCAGTTATCGGCAGTACTTCCGCCCTGCTGCAGTGTGCTGATTTCTTCGGCATCAAGGTACCGCCAATCTGCTTCTTTTGTGTTGAAAGGCAGTTCTCTCAAGTCCTTACTTTCCGAAAAATCAAAACCGAGACGTTCCATGGGTACAAGGCGTATTTCACTCATAGTCAGTTATTATATCTGCTTTAAACGACCGGAAATATGTCAATTTCGGATCATTTTTCTCAGGTTCAGTTTTTCTGCAGCTGCGTTCAGCTTTTTATCAAGGGTCCATAGGGAACAGGATTCCAGATGGGCACAGGCCAGTAAGTGCATATCAACAAGACCGATTCCCCTTCCTGAGAGAGAGTGGAGGTCAATAAAAAAAAGAAGCTCCTTATCATCAACTTTGTGAACAGGTGGAAGCACCTGGAGCAGATTGAGAATCTCCCGGCGGTTTTTCAGATTCCCGCAGGCCAGCTCGCCAATGATGAAGGGGTGGGTTAAAACTTCAAAGGACTCAAGAAAATCCTCCAGTTCGGCTACCCCGGATCTGAAATGTTCAATCCAGACGGAAGTGTCCACCAGCACCATGGTTAACGCCGGGGAATGGTTTTAAGCTGAGGCTCACTGCCCCCCAGCCGGGCCAGTCGTCTGCTTGATTCCATAGCAATAAGACTGTGAAGCCCCATTCGAACCAGAGATGTTTTCTCGGTAATTCCTGTGAGCCTGGAAGCCTCGGATATCAGAGTGTCATCGATATTGAGTGTAGTTCTCATGCATATAAGTATGTATGATATGTATGTATCAGTCAATATTTGTTTTCTTGACTCCTTGTGAGTATTGAATCATACTCATACTTATGAGTGTAAGGCTGCAGGTTCTGCTGGACGAAGAAGAACTGATGGAAGTTAAAGAACTGGCGGTACAGGAAAATTTAACTGTTTCAGCCTGGGTTCGCCGGGCGATACAGCATGAAAAAAAGGAACGGCCGGGCACAGCGGCCCGAAAGAAACTGAAGAGGATACAGTCTGCCGCAAACTATGATTTCCCATCGGGTGATTACAAAGAGATGGCTGCAGAGATAGAGTCAGGGTATCACAAGGGATCTCGGCGTTGATTTTTATCGATTCCAATATTCCCATGTATCTCATCGGAAGACCTCATGCCAATAAAGAGCGGACAATTTCAATTCTGGAGCGCCTTGTCCGGGATGAGGAACGTCTGGTTACCGATGCGGAGTGTCTGAAGGAAATCCTCCATCGATACACGGCAATCCGGCGTATCGAGGCGATTCAGACGGCTTACGATGCTCTACTGGGCATTGTCGATGAAGTTTTTCCGGTGGATTACGATTCTCTTATCCTGGCCAAAGACCTACTGCTTGTTTCCAGACATGTTTCAGTCAGGGTCACCGTTCATGCTGCTGTCATGAAACGAATGGGTGTTGAGCGTATTTTCAGTTTTGATTCAGATTTTGATGAGTTTTCTTTTATTACAAGGGAATTTTAGAGTTTTCGCTGCATATCGAGCGAACTTGCGTGGAGCGCTGCAATAAAAGCGAACATATAAGCGAGGATTTAAGTCATTCCCGGGGTTGAGTATCATTCGCCTGTACCCCGGAAATCATTTCCAGGAGAACGTCAGTCTACTTCGTTCCCGACTTTCCGGGCCCGCTCTGTTTTATCCATGTTGATGCCTGCGGCAATTCCGGCTTCCACCAGAAGGTTCCACCCGGCGGCCAGCTGAATGTATTCATTCCATCCCTCTACAGCGGGGATTCTCAGGGTGGGGAAGAGGGTGTCTCTGTCGGCGATGGCGATAACGGTGTTTCCCACTCCGTCGCTCAGACATTCCTTGAACTTGGCCTCTTCTTCGGGGAAGGGGTTCACCAGAATCACAACATCGCTCTTGTCCATAATTTCCTCGATTCCATGGGCAGCGTAAGTACCTTCCAGAAAATCCGAAGGTTTACGGACAATTTCGTTGGTTTTCAGGGTGAGTTCTTCAGCCACACCATCGTTTCTTCCGGCGAAGTAAATGGTCCGGGCGTTGGCCATGGCCTTGCTGAACTCTTCGGGGACCGGTTCTGTAAGAGCTGCAGCCACCGCATCGGCAGCTTTGGAAACATCGGGAAATGTCCGGCCGTCCAGGGAGGCGAACACCGCCTGCCATACCATAGCCTGTTCCACAACGCTTTTTGTGGCGGCAACGGCGGTTTCCCAACCGCAGCCCAGCACCATTGAGGCATCCGAAGTTTCTTCCAGGGCTGTGCCGGCATTGGCGGAGACTGCGGCCAGTTTTGTATGTCCCGCCGCTTTGAGGTTTTTATAGAGCCTTACCAGCTCCCGGGTTCGCCCGGAGTTGGAGGTTCCCAGTATTCCATAGGTGGATAAATCGTACTCCATGGCCTGGGTGGCCCCTTCGGTGAAGGGAACGATACTTCCGGGAACCCTCAGGGCCGCAGCCCGGGCCCTTTTTGCAGGGAACAGGCGGCTGGAACCTTCGCCGGTTACCATAATGGAAGGTGTGCCTTTTAGCAGTGCAGCCAGAGGAGCGGCAGCTTCGGGGTTGAAACGGCGCATGATATCAGGGGTTTCAAGCATTTCCCGGCAGAGGGCGAATTGCGTGTATTTCTCTTCGTTCATGTTCATGTGTTATATCCTTTAATTTTGTTTTATTTTCGGTGTCTGATAAATTCTGCCAGCTCGTTCTGGATAACGGGTTCCCTGGGGAATCCTCCTCCCAGGTGCTGCCAGTAACATTCGGCGTGTTCCACACCGATCATTTTCCCCAATTCGGCATTGAAAACCTTCATCTCCCCGAAGAAATCCTCCATACCCATCATCTGTCTCATCAGATCCTGCTGGGATTTATGGTGGGTGAGCATGGCCATTTTCTTGTCCATAGGAGAACCTGATATATCAATGAAAAAATGGGGTTCCGGGACAGGATTTCCCAGAAAATCGGTGAGATTCATGGGCATTTCATGGTAAAAAACAGGGGTGAGAGGCAGCGGCTCCTCATCAGAAGGAACGTTGGGAAGTGTACTTACCATAGTTGCCGCATCCACAATGTCGTGAGTTGTTCGATGGTCGTTGTGATAGTCGAAAGGCGGATGAGTGATAACCACTCCGGCTTTCACCCTCCGAATCAAGGTTACCACTTCTATTCGTATGGCTTCCCCGTCAAAGAGATAACCGTCCCGGCGGTTGAAACAGTAGTAGTCGGCACCAAGTTCAGCAGCTGCAGCTTCAGCTTCTTCCTGGCGGACGCGAACAGCATCTCTTTCATTCATGGCAAAACTGCCCATACCTCCGGCGGTCATGGTGGCGATGGTGATTTTCCATCCCCGTTCAGCCATCAGGGCCAGGGTTCCGGCACTCCAGGCTTCCGCATCATCGGGATGAGCCTGGATAATCAGTAGATTTTTTGGAAAGCGATTCATTTAATCTCCTCCAGGGAGACATATTCAGGCAGGGGGGAAACCAGCGGCCGGGCATAGGCCAGGAAAGCCTCGGTTACATCATTCCCCCGCTCATTAATCATCTCTTCGGGCATCTCTTTGGCCCGGACCGCCACATCCGAGAGGGGAGCCTTACCGTATCCGAACTTTCCGGACTCATCCCTGGTGATGGACACCATGAATCCTGTTTCTCCAGCAGAGGCCAGGCGGACCGCTTCAGTCCCGCAGCCGGCAGCCCGTTCCACATCTCCGGATTCCGCCCGGTCCACCGCGCACATGGGGAGGGATTCGGTTATCTGGAACTCACCCCGGAGCCCTGTGGTATCGGCCAGGATGCGGTGGACGTTCAGCCCCACGCTGGAACCGCCCATGGCCCCATATTCTGTATTACCGAACTTATCCTGTCCTTCTGAAGCGCTTACCGGTGTTCCATCGGGATACTTGATTCCCTCACTTACAACGATACTCACAAATCCCCATTTTTCAATGCAGGCTTTGGCATCTTCAAGAAACTCATCCTTGATAAAGGGACGCTCAGGACAGTAAATCAGATGAGGGGAATCGCCATCTTCCTTACGGGCCAGGGCTGTAGCGGCGGCCAGCCAACCGGCATCCCGGCCGATGGTCTGGTAGATTA
>QNBK01000173.1 GCA_003644105.1 Spirochaetota bacterium
ATCCCTTAAAGCCTCCAGACGCTGCTTGTAGATTTGCGGAACTTTCCGAACCTGGGTTGTCAGAGCAAAATCAAGCAGCTTCACCGCAGGGCTTTCACTGTAATCGGATAGCTGATTCAGTAGATTCTTCGCCGGAATATTACTGATTCCGCCGATTGTCTGAGTAAAAACAGACTCGGATCCAGGACGAATACGGAGAAAGAACAGGGTTCTCTCAATTATTACACCGAGGGCAGCAACAGACAAAATAATGATGGGTGTAAGGATTATCCAATTCGCTCCAATCAATTCACTCATTAATTTCTCCAGTCTAATGAGAAACGCAAGGAAGGATTCTTCCAGGGTATCTCCGTATATGTAAAAGTATCTATCTTCCAGCTCTTACTGAGAGTCCAGACAACACCTGTACCAATTATCGGCTGTTCTCCTCTAATCCCGGGTAAATACCCTGCAAGTATTGCATCTTCTGTACCCCCAGTGATATAAAGTGCAAATTTTTGTACTGCATACTCAAATTGAACCTCCCATAGATTCGGATATCCGTTAAAAGAACCATCCCATACCCCTGATAATTCAATTCGTTTTAATCCATCTCCGTATCCGAATGAAGCGGTTCCAAATACTCTTTGGTCTTCAACCGAAGTAATATAACCATCAAGGGCGAGACCGTAGGTACCGTAGCAGTAGGATACATCCAGACCGTAAAATAGACCCTCTTCTGCACCTCGTTTCAAACCGATGCGGAATACTGAACTGATGGGAATACCGGGATGAAACCCTTTCAGCTCTTCTCTCCGGAAAACAGTATCAACGGAAGCAGGGAGCCCTGTTTGCAGATGACTGTCGGCAAAAATACTGAAATCCCGCTCAGGAAGCCACAGAAAACTTAAAAATGGTGCTCCACCGAAGCCGGAGACTTCCGAATAAGATACATCTGCTCCAGCTTTTATCGTTATTTTAACATTCGGCCAACTGAAACCCGCTGCCAGTGCAGTCTCTATGAACCCGCTGCTGTCCTCAGGGGAATACCAACCGCCTCCTGTAATTTCACTGAGCAGCATCCATTCTGAGTCTTCAAAACTGTATTGGAAACGGGATCCGGCTTCAACAGAAACACCGGGAGTCTCAGTACCATAGGCATAAAAATCCAGAGAGTAGGAATCAGGTCTGAGAATACCGCCATTCCAGTTTATATGGCCGGTAGAATAAGGTTCAACACCGCCGGCATCTTTTAATCCCAGCCGGATATCCCCGGAGAACATCCCGATGCGGGACCAGTTAATCTCACCGGAAACCGGACGCGGTGAAGAAACTGGAAATGGATAGAAGAAAATACCGCCTAGATTACCGAAATCCGGGATAACAAAAATAAGCTCTGCATCCACTCCCTCCCTGATATCGACATCCGTTCCCGCCTTTACACGTTGGTACTGTGACGGGATGGATTGATACAAACCTGAAGAGTATTCCGGTATTACAGGATGCAGATTTTCTTCACCGGCTGGATATTTCCCGGGGATAATGAGACCGGCGTCAGGGATTGCTGTTTCAGAAACGGGATATAGACGCCTGTAGGACGGTAATATGGGATTCCAGTATTGCGAAGCATCTGAATAATTACCGGGCTGAGGTATATCAGGCCGTGAGAGTTTGGAGAGAATCAGATCGGGAAGTACAAAATCCTGCCCGGACAAGGTAAAAACAATACCGCCGAAAAGTAAAAAGAGCAGCAGCTGTCGTTTTCTTTCAGGCCGGCAGGGTGGACGGTGAGCTTGCATCGGTCTTATCTTAACTGAAAACCCACTTGGACCGAAAGGAATATGGATGAATAGTAATAGGGAAATATGGCAGAGGCTGGTGGCCGTTGAAGGAATCGACGGAGCGGGAACTACAACCCTCACCCGCAACCTGGGTGAAGCATTAGCACGTACAGGGATACCCTTTGTAACTGGATGTGAGCCCACCGGGGGGCATATTGGCCGAATTATAAGAAAAGCTCTCTCAGGGGTGAAGCCCGTTCAGCCGAAAACCCTGGCGATGCTTTTTGCCGCCGACAGGCGTGAACATCTTTACAGCCCCGGTGGGATTCGGGACCTTGTTGACTCAGAAAAGATTTATATTACCGACCGTTACTTCTTTTCATCCCTGGCTTATCAGTCTCTTGATGCAGAATGGGACTGGGTTAATCAACTGAACGATGAATATCCCCTCCCCGGTTATCTCATTTATCTCGGGCTTCCTGTGGAGGAGGCTCAAAAACGGATTTCAACACGGGGAGAAACAGAAATCTTTGATAGGGAGGAACTTCAACACCGAGTTTCAGCATCGTACCTGAAATCGATCAATGCATTCCGCAATCAGGGGATGAAAATACTGGAACTGGATTCCAGAGAAGAGGTTGAGGATGTATGCGATGCGGCCCTGAATTTTCTACACGAACTCATATAAAAGCCGACTGAATTGAAGCCCTTGAAATACCGATATTAAGAATGATGAAGTATTTCCCGGGGCTGGCAGCCCGACTGACAATCATAATTCTTTTCTTTTTAATCCCTTCAGGCAGCCTATTCGCCTGGAAAGTACAGTACGCCGAGCAGTTCTACAAACTTTACCACCAGCAGATGTACCGGTACCCGGAAGACAGTGCGGAAAATATTTACTATCTTTCCATGGCCCTCAAATCCCCTTTCGCCAATCCTTTAAATGCCCTGGCCACTATTGAGGATAAGAAGGAATGGGAAAAATACCGAAACCTCTTTGAAATGCATGTGTATCTGAGAATTACAGATGAATATCTGGCTATGGCTGCCAGGTATGATAAGTTTAACGCCTACTTTTATAACTACCCTTGGAAATCTGCCAATCTGGACAGTTTGAGAACCGCGGAATCCTACTACAAACTGGCCCTGGAAACCTGGGAACTGGCACAATCATACAGTCAGGTAGCTCGAGAAAACCGTTTTCGATGGATTAACCTTGAGGAAATACAGTACTGGGAAGATGAAGCTTTCCGTATCGAACAAGGGGATCTGGACTACAGAGATATCATCGAGAATCACCTCTCCCGGCTGGAACGGGTGAGAGATGAGTTTAAAAACATGGACTACGATACCTACTGAACATCCGGGTTATTCAGCGGATAAACATCGCATCCCCATAGGAAAAAAAACGGTACTTCATCTGCACGGCAGTATCATAAGCACCCATCAGTTTTTCTCTTCCGCAGAATGCGGAAACAAGCATCAGCAGACTTGAGTTCGGTGTATGGAAGTTAGTAAAAATCTGATCAACAGCTTTGAAGCTGTAGCCCGGGTATATAAAAAGGTTTGTAAAGCCCTCCCCGCTTTCAGGTTCATGTCCCTTCCAGGACGCTTCAAGAGTTCTTACCGCTGTAGTACCCACCGCCAGTATTTTCCGCCCTTCTTTCCGGGCTCTACCTACAATACGGCTTGTTTCAGCTGGAACAGAGTATTTCTCGTGATGCATAGGATGATCCTGAATATTCTCCGTACGGACCGGGGCAAAGGTTCCCAATCCCACCTCAAGAGTTACCCAGGCGGTTTGAATATCCCTGTCTTTCAAGGCTTTGAGTATCTCATCGGTGAAATGCAGTCCTGCTGTGGGAGCAGCGGCGGAGCCGGTATTCCGGGCATAGACCGTCTGGTATCGCTCAGCATCGGCCGCATTATCAGGACGTCTCATATAAGGAGGCAGAGGGATGTGTCCATAGGTTTCAAACCAGTTTTCTGATGGAACAGGTTCTAAAGATACCGTTCTTCTGTCACTGGCCGGGATACCGGTGATAGTTCCCACTACTTCTCCCGGGAAAATCCACTTCTGCCCGACTTTGCGTTTTTTTGCTTTATCGACCACACAATCCCATTCCCCATGGGCTGCAGGATGAATAAAGAGGAACTCTCCCCGGCCTCCGGTTTCGGCGTTTTCACCGAAAAACCGAGCTTTTCTTACCCTTGTATCGTTAAAAACCATAACCGTGCCGGGATCGATAAGAGAAGGCAGATCCTTCATATTCAAATGTTCGGGTTCGACATTGTTATTACGGTTCAAAACCATCAGTCTACTGCTGCCCCTCTGCCGGGGCGGCTCCTGTGCGATGAGATTGTCCGGAAGGTTAAAGGAGAAAAGGCTGGTTTTCATTACTGTGATTTTTCCGTCCCAGATGTTTATAGGCCAGATCTGTCACCATACGCCCTCTGGGGGTCCGCTGGAGAAATCCCCGCTGTATCAGATAAGGCTCATAGAAATCTTCCAGAGCATCTATACCCTCTCCCACACTGATTGCCAGAGTTTCAGCTCCCACCGGCCCGCCGGCGTAACGGTCGATTATAGCCGCCAGAATACGCCGGTCCTGTTCTTCAAGACCTTCAAGGTCTATACGAAGCCGTTTGAGTCCGTCTTTTACAATGGCTTTCGTAACTGTCGGAGAGCCGCCAACCTGGGCAAAATCCCTCATCCGGCGCAGAAGGCGGTTGGCAACTCTGGGAGTCCCCCGACTGCAGCGCGCCAGAAGTGCTGATGCATCGTTGTTAATTCCTATACCAAGTATTCCGGAGGTACGTTTGATAATCCGATCCAGTTCGTCATGATCGTAATAGCCGATGCGGACGGTAATTCCAAAACGTGTGAATAGGGGACTGGTTACCCGCCCGGGCCTGGTTGTGGCGCCTACCAGGGTAAAGGGGGGTACCGGGATTCTCACCGTTCTGGCAGCCGGTCCCTGACCGATTATCCAGTCCAGCTCGTAGTCTTCCATGGCGATGTAGAGCATTTCTTCAATGGCGGGTTTCAGGCGGTGAATCTCATCAATAAAAAAAACCGTTTTTTCAGGAATCGTGGATAAAAGCCCAGCCAGATCCTTGGGTTTATCCAGCGCGGGAGCGCTGGTAACCTTGATATCCGCACCCAGTTCGTTGGCCATTATATTGGCTAGAGTGGTTTTCCCCAGCCCGGGAGGTCCGCTGATAAAAACATGATCCAGAGGCTCATTTCTCTCCCTTGCTGCTGTAATGAATATAGAAAGGTTTTCTTTCAGTTCTTTCTGGCCCAGAAAATCCTGGAGGAATCGTGGCCGAATGCCTTTGTCGTTTTCATCCTCACCGGGAGCAGCGTGAGGAGTCAGAGGTTTCTCTTCCATTATGAACTCATGGCGATAATTGCCCGGCGGAGAACTTCTTTCTCCCTTTCATTAGAGCCCAGTTGCTGTATATCAGATTCTTCCAGGATTGAATTTACGGTTTTTAAGGCTCCCCGGGAATCAAATCCCATGGCGGTTAAGGCTTCAACAACATCTTTAGCCTCGCTGCCGGCACCGATGGTGGTTTCACTATCGTCGATAAGCCTGCCTCTAAGCTGGAGTACGATTTTCTGGGCGGTTTTTTTCCCCAGACCCGGAATACTTCCCAGTGAAGATAAGTCTTCGGCATCCAGAGCCAGCAGGAAACGTGCCGGAGTCGTTCCCGAGAGAATTTTACGGGTTAATGACGGTCCAACACCATTTACCGTCAACAATGCCAGAAAAAGAGTACGTTCCTCCCGGCTCGCAAAACCGTACATTTTCATCTGGTCCTGAGTGTGGTGAAGATGAGTGTAAATTCTCACATCTTCACCGATTCCCGGCAGGGATGAAAGTGTGGTAGTGGTGGTATCAAGGGCCCATTCGATTCCGGAGTTTTCCAGGCCGAGCTGATCGGAGGACTTGAAAGTTATAATACCGCGGATACTGTTAACCATAAGCTCCCATGGTGAATAAAAGTTATCGCTGCGGCAAGGGCATCGGCGGCATGGTCGGGTTTGGGAATATCCTGAAGACCCAGAAGGATTCTCACCATTTCCTGTACCTGAATCTTGGCCGCCCCTCCAGCACCGACAACCGACTGTTTAATGGTTACCGGAGAGTATTCGCCCACCGCAATCCCCTGCTCAGCTGCAGCTAATAATACCACACCACGGGCCTGGGCAACCGGCAGAGCAGAAGAAATATTTTTTTTAAAGAAAAGAGTCTCAATCCCCATCCCTGAAGGTTTGAATGCTTCAATCAGTGATGTTATTTCCCTGTATATGCTGAGGAGTCTACGCTCAGGCAGTTCTTTAGAATCGGTTGAAAATGTTCCATGATCAATGTGTTTATGGCGAGTGCCCGAAGAATCGATAATACCCCAGCCGGTGCTGGCCAGACCGGGATCTATCCCGAGCACCCTGTGGGTCACTCAGGCATCTCGAAATCATCGGGGATATCCAGATTGGAAGCCACCGACTGAACATCA
>QNBK01000174.1 GCA_003644105.1 Spirochaetota bacterium
ATGGGCGTTGTTCGATCTTTAAGAAAATTACCGGTAATTGTTCCGGGATCTGCTGATTTCGGCGAGTTCTTTGAGCATTTTATTTGTCTGGAGATTAAAACCTGGATTGATTATCAAGTCCCCCGGACTTTATTTAATTATTGGAGGTCCACATCCGGGTTTGAAGTGGATTTTCTACTCAATGGTGAAATTGCAATTGAAGTAAAATCCTCGACACTTATTACAGCAAAACATCTGAAGGGTCTCAAAGCGCTGAGAGAAGAAGGCTTTATTTCACGATCCATTATTATCAGTCGAGAACAGCGTCCGCGTATTGTTGAGGAGATTGAGATTCTTCCCTGGGAGTATTTCCTTAAACAATTATGGGATAATCAGGTAATAAGTGATAGTTAGAGTTCCCATTCAGTGAGTGCTGCCCAGGAGTCATTACCATTTATTGCCGCAGGCTTCAATAAGGAATATTACTAGACTGGTAATTACTCAGATATAATTACCCCGCCATCTTCGCATTTACCAGTTTCCATTTTTCCGTTTACAATTAAAAACAATGAGTAATTCCAGATTCCGGGACCGGATGCTGATTTATTTTCTAACAGTTATCGTTCTTCCAGTTCTTACTCTGGGTGTTCTCGGGCCGTTGCTGTACTCCCGTACGGTCTCCGAGCTTTCGGCGGTTCACACACGGGAGATGGTTGAGCGGGTTACGGCGAATCTCGAGCTCACAATCCGCAATCAGGAAAAACTTTTGGAAATGCTGCTTCTCAATGATGCCTTGCAGAATTTTTTTGTTGAGGAGATTTCAACTGAAGCTACACAGAGACTTCTTGACCTTTTTCTTTCCACAGCGGAATCCCATCCGGAAATTGCAGGAATGATCGCTGTAACCGAGAACGACAGGGTTTTTTCGACTGATTTGCAACGGATTCTGAGAGATCCTCTAGTAACTGAGGATTGGTATACCCTGGTTCGAAACAATGAAACCGAGTTCAGTCTTTTAACCCGGCCAATTGGACGGAATCTGAAAAATAATTCGGGTATTGAATCCGATGAAATCGTCTCGATGATCAAACCTGTAAATCATCCTGATACCCGGGATTTTTCAGGGGTTCTCATGATCGATCTTAATCTCGATTATCTGGAGAAATCATTTGAAAGATTGTCCCAGGATGATACCGGATTTTTCTGCATTCTCGACGGGAACGGGGACTTCGTTTACGCTCCGGTTAATCCAATTGTTTATCGTATCAACCCGGACTGGTTTTCCAATAGCAACCAGGTTGTTGAGAAAACAATCAACAAGCGCGGCTACAGGTTCATCTTCACCGAATCGCCCTATACAGGCTGGAAAACTATCGGCGTCTATTACCTGGAAGAAGCCCTTCAACCGGTACGTTTTGTCCAGGTTTCGGCTCTGATAATTACTGTAATAACAATCGCTCTCACCGTTACCATCTCAATGATATACACCTCCGCTATCTCAAAACCGGTGATGAATCTCCTGTCTGTCATGGAGCAAGCTGGTCATGGTGAACTTACAGTCCGATATGACGGACGAAGCCGGGATGAAATTGACGAGCTCGGAGAGGGCTTGAATATGATGCTTGATAAGATTGAGGGACTTCTGCAATTAGTATATCAGGAGCAGAAGAGTAAGCGGGAAGCGGAACTCCGGATTATGCAGCAGCAGATAAAACCGCATTTTCTCTACAACACTCTCGACACAATACTCTGGATGGCTGAAGAAGGTGCATCCGATCAGATCGTTGAAGTTGTTATGGCCCTCACAAGGTTGTTTCGGATTGCACTGAGTCAGGGACGTGAGATTATCTCAGTTGAAGATGAGATCGACCACGTCCGAAGTTACCTGATTATTCAAAAAAGTCGTTATGAGGAAAAATTTGATTTTGAGATTCAATGTCCTGAGGAACTCTATTCTCTCCAGATTCAGAAAATGATTCTGCAGCCTCTTGTGGAGAATGCGATTTATCATGGTGTGAAGGAGAAGTCCGGATCCGGATCTGTGCGAATCACAATTGAAAGTAAAAGTGGGGAACTGGTGCTGAATGTTACAGATGACGGTATTGGGATCTCTGAAGAAAATCTACAGCGCATCAAGGAAGGTTTATGCCATCAGGACCATGGATCAGACAAAACGGCATTCGCCTTGTACAACGTTAATGATAGAATTCGATTAACCTACGGAGAGAATTATGGTATTACAATCCGGAGCCGGGAAGGCGAGGGTACTGTCGTTATCATCAGGCATCCAATCATTGCAGATCCGGAATAGGGAGCATATATGTGGTCGGTATTTATAGCTGATGATGAACCGAAAATCCGCCGGCGTCTCAGAAGACTTGTAGAATCATTTGGTGAACAATTCCAGGTTTGTGGGGAAGCTGCGGACGGTATGGAAGCAATCGAAAGGATAGGCGAGGAACTACCGGACATCCTTCTCGTGGATATCTGCATGCCGCGACTTAACGGATTGGATTTTATTCAGCGTATCGGAGAGAATAGTGGTAACACCGTTATTATTGTTATAACCGGGCATGATGAATTTGATTATGCCCGAAGAGCAGTGCAGTTGCCCATATTTGAATATGTTCTCAAACCCGTTGTCTCAGTTGACCTCAAGGAAATATTCCTCCGTGCTTCCTCAGAACTTCACAAGAGTAGGGAGCAAAACGATCTATTGCAGTGGGCGGAACAGGAAGTTCGGAGAAATCGGACTGAATTGATTAAAGAGCTGTTTGATGATTGGCTTCACGGACTCTCAAACCCAGAGGAAATAGAAGAGCGCAAACGAGTTCTGGATCTGGATTCAATTACCAACCCCTGGCTTATGGTGATACAGATTAACGCGTTGTGCTACGGGATAACTGCCATAGAACATCGGGAGCAAAAAATTCTGAAAGTGGCGGCAAATAAGATTGCCGAAGAAGTTCTGGGAGAGCAGCATCGGTGGATTCATTTTGAAGATCGTCACGATCGTTTGCTTTACCTGACTGAGGGAATTCTTTCAGAAAAACTTCCGAAATTAATCCGTACCGATATTCAAACGCGTCTGAATATTCCGGTTCGAACCGGGATTGCTATCTGCGACTTTGGATACGATGCATTTCTTCAGGGTTATGATAATCTTTGTAAATCTATTAATAAGACCGGTATAGACGGTGTTTTTATTCAGAATGTTTATTCATTTTTAAATGAAAACTATACAAATAACAACCTTGATCTGAATATGGCCGCATCGGAACTTTCTTACAGTTCCGGGTATGTGAGCCGACTCCTCAAGCAGTGCACTGGATACAGTTTCTCGGAGTTTACCAACCGGTACCGTGTTCTCCAGGCGATTCGGCTGCTGGATGATAATGATAAAATGATCTACGAGATTGCCGAGGAAGTGGGCTACACCAGTCAACACTATTTCAGCCGAATATTTAAACGCATAACAGGAAGCTCTCCAGTGGATTACCGGAAGGAGCAGGGGGTTAATGAATGAAAGCCCGCTTGATAGATCGTTATTTTCATTTCTCGATAATTCTGTTGAGCGTAATGGCAGCTTTTACATCCTGCACTGATGATAGTGGCAACATGGATATCAGTTATGTTATCGGTGTTGCACAGGCCAATCTTTCCGAGCCCTGGCGTGAAGTGATGAATGCTGAAATCCTTGAAACAGGCAAGAACTATCCCGGCGTTAAGATTGTATTTACAAATGCCGGAAACAGCAGGGAGAAACAGGAGGCCGATATCGATAAGCTGGTTCGGTCGGGAATTGATCTTCTGATTGTTTCTCCGGTGGAATCTCAGGAAATTGCACCCGCAATACGGGAAAC
Organism: Spirochaetota bacterium; assembly: GCA_003644105.1. GTDB lineage: Bacteria > Spirochaetota > Spirochaetia > DSM-2461 > DSM-2461 > UBA2779. Next base: position 3,843 of record QNBK01000174.1, read on the forward strand.
CTATCACCTTATGCCGGTCATTGTTCTCGACAAAGCTATCGAGGGTTATGATTACTCCCTGTTTATCGGTGCCGACAACGAATTGGTGGGTACCCAGGCCGCCCGTTTTGTCAAAGAGCATATCGGTGAGGCCAACGGCACGGTTATAGAAATCACAGGGAGCGCTGAGTCCCTTCCTGTAACACGGCGAATGCAAGGCTTCCGGGATGAGCTGCAGGGCTCGGAAAATATTGAACTGCTAGGCAGTTTCAGTGCCGATTGGCTCAGGGATAAAGCTGAAGATATCACCGGGAACAATCTGGATCTTTTTAGCAGAAGCGATGTTATTTTCGCTCATAACGACGCCATGGCTTTTGGGGTGTATCGTGCCCTTGCCCGGGCGGGTATCACAGATAAGGCCATCATTGGAATCGACGGTTTAACCGGCGCCGAAGGGGGCCTTGCCCTTGTGGAAGCAGGCATTCTTGAAGCAACGATTACCTGCCCGACCGGCGGTAGGGAAGCTGTTAACCGGGCGATGGATATTCTGCAGAAACGTGACGGTCTGCCGAAGAAAATATTCCTCCGGTCATCACTGATAACCCGAAGTATACTGGCCGATCAGTATTCCCTGCCCCAGAGAACCGATAAGCGCGATCCCGAAGATCCCGTTGTTCTGGGTTTTGCACAATTGGGGAAAGAGAGCGACTGGAGGGAGGCCAATACCAAGTCAGTGATTTCCGCAGCGAAAAAATCAGGTATTACTCTGCTTTTTGAGGATGCCGATCTGAACCAGGAGAAGCAGATCGCCGCACTTCGGTCGTTTATTGATGCTGAAGTGGATGTGATAGCCTTCTCTCCTATTGTGGAAACCGGCTGGGACGAAGTGCTGTATGAAGCGAAAGCCGCAGGTATCCCTGTTATATGTTCTGATCGTACCGTGAAAGTTGCCGATGAAACTCTTGTTACAACATATCTTGTTGCAGATTTTGTAGAAGAAGGGCGTCGGGCGGCCCAGTGGGTACTGGAAGAAACCGGAGACAGCAGGGATGTGCGGATTGTTGAAATCGGTGGTCTTCCCGGATCGGCACCGGCAATTGACCGAAGAAAGGGGTTTGCTGAGATGATCGAACGATATCCGTCCCATACGATCATTGATAGTGACCCCGGGGATTTTATCGAAAATCTGGGTTATAACGTAATGACAAAAATGCTGGTTCGACACCCCCGTATCGATGTGGTTTACGCACATAACGATGATATGGCACTGGGAGCGATTCGCGCCATTGAGGAAGCCGGTCTGGAGCCCGGGAAAGATATATTGATAATCTCTATAGACGGTGTAAAAGCGGCTTTCCAGGCTATGAAAAATGGGAAACTCAACTGCACTGTCGAATGTTCACCCCTTCTTGGACCTCAACTGATGAAAGCCGTTCTGGACTATGTAAACGGGGAGGAACTTCCTCTTCGTATCAATACTGAAGAAGGAGTTTTTCCGATGGATGTTGCCCGGGAATCCATTGGCTCCCGTTCCTATTAACCGGGAATTGTGTTGATCTGTACAACAATTTGACGATCAGTCCAAAGACGGCATTAACAGGCCCCTCTAATATGAATGATGTCCCAATTTTAGGGACTCAACCATTTCTGGAGGTTTTGAAATGAAAAGGTTAATTCTTCTGGCGTTATCCATCGTTCTTCTCGGCGCCATGGCATTTGCCAATGGTAAGACTGAAGACGACGGCAAATTGACTGTGGGCTTTGCCCAGATTAAGGAAGATAGTCCCTGGCGGACTACCGAGACTAACTCGGTTCAGCAGGAAGCGGAAAGACTGGGTATTGAACTGAAACTTTCGGTAACTGAGCAGGCCGGACAGATCGCGGCTATCCGGGATTTCATCGCACAGGGTGTCGACGGTATTCTCCTTGCGCCTCAGACACGCAGCGGTTGGGATGAAGTTCTTGGTGAAGCCAAAGAAGCCGGAATCCCTGTGGTTCTTTTAGACCGTGGTGTTGATGCCCCTGAAGAACTCTGGATAACCCAGATTTCTTCTGATTTTATCTTTGAGGGCCAGGAAGCAGGCAAGTGGGTTGCTGAGAAACTTAACGGTGAAGGCAAAGTTGTTGAACTCTTCGGAGACCCCGCAGCCGATCCTGCAATTCTACGAAACGAAGGTTTTATGGAAATTATGGATCAGTACCCCGGAATCGAAGTTGTTGAGTCCAAGACCGGTGAATGGAGCCAGGACAAAGGCAGACAGGTTGTCGAGGCATGGTTGGCAGCCGGAGTTGAATTTGACGTTGTTTATGCCCATAACGACGGCATGGCTCTCGGTGCTATAGATGCCCTGAAAGCTGCAGGTATCGATCCCGGTGACGATGTACTGATTATCTCCATTGATGCTATCAAGGCTGCTTTTGAAGCCATCGATCGTGGCGATATGAACTGTACTGTAGAA
>QNBK01000175.1 GCA_003644105.1 Spirochaetota bacterium
ATCCCGGAGACAGCGTACCCTTATCCCCGGAGCCTTTAATTATTACAGGCATGTCTGAAGGTGGAATCGAATTCCGATAGAGATTCCTATACCAGTTCCACCGCTTTATTAAGAGTGAGAAGAAACTCATCCAGAGGTTTCTTATGTATCTTTGCGGCTCTCTCAACGGTAAGGAATCTGGTGATAATCCGCCGGAAGCTGTACTTCCCGACGCTTTGAATACCCATGGCTTCCATCACTTTTTCAATATCACCGTACTCTTCCAGAATGTCAAACACCCTTGTGTTTTTTGAAATCGTCATATTAGGCTCCTGGACCGAAAGTCCTAATTAATAGTGATTAAGTCAAGTTTTTTATTGACCTCTCCCGCAGCTGCCGTTTCACGGTACTCCTTCGGTGTTATACCAAACCGCTCTTTGAAACGGGAATTGAAATGGGACAGGCTGCCGAATCCCGCATCCCCGGATACAGCTGCCACAGACAATGTTCCTGCCCCGGAATCCCGGAGCATCATCGCAGCCGCTGTGAGTCGGTAGTCGTTCACCAGTTCGGTAAATGTCCGCCCGGTAACCCTCTTCACATAACGGCAGAAGGAAGTCCGTGTCAGGGCCAGAGTTTCGGCGGCTGCATCAAGGGTTGCATTCCCGGCGTATTCGGATTCAATAAAATCCTGCAGCCGTGAGAGGCGTTCCTCATCCACACCCCGGCTTCTGATAACCACCCCGCCCGGGGAGAGGGAAACCGCTTCCCCCCGGCCGGCAGACTCGGACAGTTCAGCCAGCAGGAGGAGCAGTTCCGGAATACGCCGGGATGTATCGGCTTGGATAACAGCTGCCAGCCGGCCGGCGGCTTGAGTGGATGCGAAAGGAAAGGCCAGCCCTTGAGCCGAGCGGTCAAGGAGTGTACGGATCGGAAGATTCTCGGGCAGTCCGAAAAAACCTTCACCGAAAGCGTCCATGCGGAACTGTATTACCCGGGCGGTTGATTCCCCGGGCTGCCTGATGAAGCGATGGGGCAGCCTTCGTCCGAAAAGAAAGATATCTCCGGAACTGAACAGGGTGGTTTCCGCCCCGCAGTACAGCAGTCCCCCGGTGCCGACTACAGTTGCCAGTTCGAACTCATCATGGGCGTGAAACATCTGATCCTGACTTGCAAAATCGTACTCGTAGGCCTGAAACGAGCGTTGGGCATTGAGATTAATCTGTTCGATGCTAATCTGCATAAATCTGAAATTACCCCTTAATATGCAAATCATACCCTGAAAGAGATAATGCAGCATCATAAGAAGGCAATATTTCCGATGCGGTGAGAGGAGGTCAGCAATATAATCTAACAATGACCAGAAAAGAACGTGCCATCGCCGTTATGAACGGAGAAAAGGTGGACAAGCTCCCCTTCATGCCCATCACCATGATGTTCGCCGCCGACCAGATCGGCGTACCCTATGGACGATACGCCACCGAAGCCGCTCTGATAAAAGAAGGTCAGCTCAAAGTTGCCGAGAAGTTCGGCGCCGCCCAGATTTCAGCCATTTCCGACCCCGGCGTGGAGGCCCACGACCTTGGAGCCGAAGTGGGCTTTCCTGAAGACAACCCCGCCTACGTTGATGAATCCAAAGCTCTCCTCCTGGACAAAACCGCCCTGGCAGGCTTGAAATTCGTCCCCCCGGAAGAGGGCAGACGCATGTCCAACCGCATCGAAGCGGTACGGCTCATGGCAGAACAGGCTGGAAACGAACTGCTGGTGGAAGGCTGGGTGGAAGGTCCCTGCGCCGAAGCGGCAGATCTGCGGGGTATCAACCACCTGATGATGGACTTTTACGACGACACCGTCTTCATCGAAGACCTGATGGACTTCATCACCGACCAGGCCATCGCCTTCGCCCTGAATCAGATAGATGCCGGTGCGGACATTATCGGCATCGGAGATGCGGCCTCATCCCTCATCGGCCCCGAGCTCTACGCGAAATATTCACTCCCGAGAACCCGGCGTTACATCGACGCCATCCACCGTGCCGGAGCTCTGGTAAGACTGCATATCTGCGGGGTTACCGAGGGTCTGGCAGGATCGTGGAAGGGCCTGGGGGCGGATATGATCGATATCGATTACGGGAACTCCCTCAAGGCTATCAGGGAGGCACTCGGTCCCGATGATTCTGTTCTCGCGGGTAATCTGGACCCGGTACGGGAAGTTCGGGACGGATTTCCAGGCAGAATCAAAGAGCAGCTGGCTGACTGTCAGGCCGAATGCGCCCCGATGTTTATCGTCGCTGCCGGATGCGAGATTCCCCGGGACTGCCCGGAGGAGAACCTGCTGGCCATGCTGGAGTTTGCCGAGGAATCAGCCGGGTAATCCATCAAACCCACCGCTGCGCCTACCTGTCTTTGAAAATTACCGGGGGAATGGAGGCGGGCATTCCTATCACTCATGTCAAAGGTTCTCGCGAATACGACGAAGCCTTTTCTGTATAACCGAACGAACTTTGACAATCGGAGCCTCGTTCCGGCTATCGATGAGGGATTCGGATACAGCTGCATCAAGACCCTCTGCAAGAGTCGCCGTAATCCGATCAATCTCTCTGAAGATCAACCGGGGATGAACACTCATATGCAGCGGTACATACCAGGTCGTAGAACGGGGCCAGCCGTCCCCGAGATGAGTCATAGAGCCGGGAGAGATTCTTGGCATGGCTATCAGCGGATTAGCTGCAGCAGATCTTTGCCAGGTTGATCGTGGTGCATCCGGCGGATGACTCCATCCACCTCTTCAGCACGATCGTATCGGGGAATCAGTAACGCCGAGTTGAGCACCATAGTATCCACAGTGGAGAGTCCGCATTCGGCACCCAGCCTGGAAACAAAAGCTTCGTTTTCAGCAAGACCGGGAACCCTGCCAGTAGGAAATTTGAGGATATGGGTGCTTGGCGCTCTCCCATAGGGGAGGGACAATCTTTGCCCGTCCCATTTCACGGCCCACTTGTCCTGTGATCCAGCCAGGGAAAGCCGCGGAGGACCCTCCTGGTGGAGAACTTCGAGTGTTTTCCTACCAGCGGTAATCTCCTTCAGATTCTCGAAATCGATATCCCGGTAGCCGTCTTTTTCACTGCCGTCGGTATCATCCGATACCTCTGGAAGAATCCGCAGAGCCCCGGCGCATTCGACCCCTATTTTACCTGAAAGGGCAGCATTGTTGGAGACACTGATACCGTATATTCTGCAGAGGCTCTCACGGGCCCCACCCTCAGGAAGAAGATTGGCAAACCACCGGTGGTCCTCCACTCCAAATCGCCGAAGAATCGGACACTGACACCGGCAAGGTCGGCAGCTTCCTGCTGGGAGAGCCGCTGATCAGTCCCCGACCATCTCAATTGTATCTACCTGGTTGGGAACGAGGCACAGAAACTCGAAAGGCTCATCGCCGATACAACGGTAAGAATGAGGCTCACCGGCGGGGATGAGAGTGACATCATCCTTCTTCACCCGGAAATTTTCGCCCTTGCAGACAATCTCGGCCTCACCACGGAGAATCAGCTGTTCATGCTCGACGGTATTCGTATGGTATGGCATGAAACCGCCGGGCTCGATTGTAAATCGCCGCATGGCGAAATTCGGGGCTTCATCAGAACTCAGGAGCACTTGTATCCAAGTTTTCTCGCCGGCGCCGACTATCGCTTTTTCGACAGAGTTCATCTTCTTGATTATCATGTTCGATATCTCCTATGGGGCCATACAGCCGTTAAAATCGTCCCGACTGGTAATTTTACGGGTTTTCCATCGTCACTGACAGTTGTACAAGCCCAGGATAGTATACCAGTCATCCAGGCGATAAACAGTTAATTCAAAGGTTACCTGTCTACCTTAGGCGATTCTATGACGAGCCTCTAATTGTCCGAAGAATTCAGATGTTTACTTACTTATCAGTATTTATATCCCGCGCAGAATTCGGGCAACACCGCTGTAAACGACATTCGATACCATCACCTTGGTTCCACCCTCTGTATTCACAAATGGTATGTCTCCTCCGGTTGTATTCACAAACTGAATTACGACCGTATCAATATCCTCGTGGTAACGGGCGATACTGTAGTATCCTGGTAACAAGCCGGTATGTTCATACACATAAACAGAGAGTAAATAGCTTGTTTATTTTCATCTAACAATGAGCCAGCGTTTAATGCCCTCAAGAATATGCCAACATCCTCTACTGTAGCTATTAGTAGGCCGTGGTGAAACATTCTTTAGATCGGGTTCCCAGCCTATATGATATCCGCTCTTAACATCGTCTATGACCACTTCATGAAGTCTTCATTCGGTTCAAAGTCAGCAGGCTTATCCAGTGCGAATTCAAGTGCTTCTCTACTGTCTGTTGGTGGGCTGCCCAATCGAAATTAGGATCATCGGTCAAATTAAGAATGCCACTCCGATGCTGTAGCATTAATCTCAAGGTAATAGTCTCTGCATTTTCAATTCTTCCCACAAGTTCTGGGAAGTGATCAGCGAGCGTATCATCCAGTATCAGGTAATGGTGTTATCCATGCCCATATTCCGTCCCAGGATGAGAATAACACGATGGGCATGATTATTCTGAGTATTTGAACGATACGTTTCTTTTTTTTCAATTTGCGATTACCTTTTGAGCCGCCTAACGGCTGGGTTCTCAGCCGCGCACGGAGCAACGTCGGCTGCATCCCGTTGCCAGGCAGTTACTGTAGATCAAAAGGCTATTCCTCATTGAGCATATTCGTATTCGATTCGCTGTATACAGCCGCGCCAGTAAGGTTTTGGCCCTTCCTGTAGCAGCCACGCTACTTCGCCCTCAAGCGGTATCAGCATACCATCGCGCAACTCGTAGTCCCAAAAACGACCTTGCCAGGGGGTTGCTACCAGCTCACCATCCACTTCGCGGTATCGCCCATCGGAACGTACTGAGCTGATTAATCCTTGAGCATCAAACTGAAACACCAGCTTTACTGTCGTTGCGCCATCGCCAAGCGTCGCACTGGCCTGCGCGTCATCAATTGCTTCCCAAACCACGTCCTGACTTGGCAGAAGCGCTGTGGGATACCATGCCCCCTCAGCGAAAAAGCGCATCAACTCTCCGTGTGCCAGTTCTGAGGTGCTGGGCTGCTTCATTACCGTTAAGAGACTGAACAGCTTCGCAGTCAGGACACCCTCACCCGCAATGTAAGCATCATGGACATGAGCGATCATTGCCGGCGCCATGCGAATGCGAGCATCCCAGACAAAACCTGAACGCTGGGTGATGACGCGCTGGGTCGACTTGAACGGCTTCCATTGCTCTCCGTTTTCGCTCATGTTGAAGGTTCCAGTGTGTTCCACGCTGACTGTCGCAACCAACGGCTGCCCCTCTTTCAAAACAGCACGGAAGTAACGCTGAACAGGTGCGGGCATTCCTTCCAATTCGCGTGGATCATAGGATTTTGGGGTAATCAATACACGTGCCGCTTCCATTTTCGCATGCAGTTCTCTCGTGTCCGATTGCCAGCGGTTCATGCCGTAGAGGATTGCTGCCGTAATAAAGATCGCTAGAACGACGAGCACAACTATAATTACTTTCCACCACATGTCTGATGCTCCTTACTACATAACGATCAAACTTACTGGTTTTTTTGAGTGTAGCGGGAAAAAAATCAGTGCAGTGATTTATTAACCGGTATTCCTCAATAACTATTTTGATACTCCTGATGATATCTCTTTTTTGATTCCTTTTTCTAATAAAATCTTTATCGTGGCCTGATATGGAATGTCCAGATTCGTTGAATATGCCCTGATATTATTATAAAGACTTGTTGGAATCCTTATACTGATAACTTTTGTCGGGGCTTCTTTCGGAAGCTTTATCCCAATGTCATTTAATGTCTTTTGATTGTTTTTATCTATAAATTCTGTTGTGTCATAACTGTCATAATCCAGTATTTCTTTATTTTTCTTCATAAATCTTTCGCTCCTTTCGAGATGCTCTTCGAGCAGAAATAATTCGGATTTTATTGTTTCTTTTCGTAAATGCAATCATTAAGATATTGTGATATCCGCTTCCCCCATAACAGATCCATCTTTGTTCTTTGCCTGTAGTATGCTTAATATCATCAAATATTTTCAATTTTCTATCAAAAAATGTAGATTCCGCTTCTAATTGGGAAATACCATGTTTTTCTTCATTCTTTTGTATATTCCATTGGTCCCAGTCAAATTTCAGCTCATTCACAGATAATAATATATCCTATAATAGTTGTAG
>QNBK01000176.1 GCA_003644105.1 Spirochaetota bacterium
AAAACGACTCTTTTTTCATGCGGCGGCCCCTTTCTTTCCGGCCTTCTTTTTAGCCGCAGGAAACCATTCATCCAGAAGAGAGGCAAAAGTGTTACCGATAAGCAGTCCGAAGCTCACCCCTTCGGGGAAGAGAGAAAAAATCCGGATGGCAGCCGATACCCCTCCTATCAAAATCCCGTAAGCCCATTGGGCACCGGGTTTCTTCGGGGCCGTTACCGGATCGGTTACCATAAAAACGGTAATAAACAGCAGGCTCCCCGATAACATGGAAGCAATCGGGGGGAACGGTGCCGAACTTCCAGCAGGGGCAATACCAACAGCCCAGAGGACAACAGTAACTACTGAGAAACTTAAGAAAGTGGAAAGAATAATTTTCCAGTTCGCCGTTTTTGTGAAAATCAGATACAAAGCGGCAAGGATTATCAGAATAACCGCACTCTCACCCAATGCCCCCATACGGAATCCTGTAATCAGATCGAGAAGATTGGGAGGGATGCCCTCTTTCATATCCATCAAAGGGGTAGCCGATGTAGCGGTATCAATTGAAGTACCGAGTCCGAAGGTCCAGGGCATTCCCGGCCTCCAGGGCTGAATGAAGCTGCGCTGCATACCATCGGGAAATGCCACATAGACAAAAAGACGACCGGCTATAGCCGGATTAAAGATATTCCGGCCGAAACCGCCGAAAACATTTTTTGCAAAAACCACTCCGAAGATTATTCCGATTGCCGCAATCCACAAGGGAACTGCAGGGGGCATGGATAGGGCATAAAGAGCCGAGGTAACAAGAACGGCTTCGCTAACCTTCTTTCCTTTGGGTTTGGTGAAGATATATTCAGAAAGAATTCCGAACAGGAAAACCGTTGCCGTCACCGCCAGACTTCTCCAGCCGTAGAGAAGTATGGAGAAAGCGAAGATAGGAATGAGAGAGTACACAACCTTTCTCATCATCAATTGTTTCTGGAACACTGATAAAACCCCTTGATTTAACTATGTCAGTCTCAAATACTTGGTATTATTATTATTTATGAACTCGAACGATACCAGTCCTTTGGATGAAATTCGAGAATATATTATTGAATTAATATGCTTCATGGAGAAAAAGATGACACGTAAAGCAATCGTCGCCATGGTTGGCGAAACATGGATAGATTTACTCAGCCTGGATGAAGTGGAAAAAGAGCACGATAACAGCTGCGGAGGCGGCGGAAGCTGCGGTTCCACTGGATCGGGCTGCGGCTGCAGAGTAAGCGGACATCCTTTTCGGGCCGCTGTTCCGGAAAACCTGAAGCTGAGAGCCGGTGATACGGTGGAGGTTTCAGCCTCAGCCGCAAAAGCCCTGGGGGCATCCGTTCTGGTACTGGGTTTTCCGATTTTTGCCGCTGCTGCCGGGTGGCTGTTTACAAACAGTCTCTTCCCTGGAGCCACAGAAGTAGTAAAAGCCGGTTCTGCAGCCCTGGGACTCGCCGGAGGAGCAGGACTGGCAGTTCTGTCGGGAAAACTGAAAAAAGAAAACAACCTGCCGGAAATAACCTCCGTTCTGGGATAGTTTTCTTTTAAAGTATGAAGATTCTTAAAACTGTCAGAATTGTACTCCTGATTATCTCTGTACTGATTTTTGTTACAGAGTTCGCCACCGCCGAGGCAGTATCCTTGATACTCAGTAAAGCAGATTCACTTAAAGGAACGCCTTACAGAACCGGGGGAATTGCTCCGGGAGGTTTTGACTGTTCGGGCTTTGTATCCTACCTGTACCGCCCCACTCTCCCGGATATCCCCAGGATTTCCAGGGATATGGCAGGCATAGGGAAGCCGGTGAACTTCGGTGAATGGCGCCCCGGCGACCTTCTGTTCTATGCCACAGGATCGGATTCTTCCCGGATTAACCATGTGGCTATCTGGTATAGTAACGGCATAATTATCCACAGTATTTCCGACGGACCGGAAACCGGTGTGGTGGAAACACCTTCAAACGCCCGCTATTGGAAAGAGCGGTATATCAGCTCAAGGCGGATTCTACCGGAAGAGATTCCGGAGACACAGGGAGAATCACAACTTGCGAAAACAATTCCTCCAGCTGAAATCAGCAGCACTGAACCATCACCCTGGGATAACTTTGAAGGTATACTCAGGGGTGATTTTGATGCATGGCAACAGGCCGACAAAGAGGCTTTCGAGGCGTATAAAAAAGAAAACGGATAAACTATTCCCAGCTCATCCAGTCCCGTTCTGTTTCTTTCCAGCTTTTATGAAAGAACTCACCGGAAACTGAATCAAAACGGTAGTCTGCAGCCCATTCTTTTCCATGGGTCATCACTTCTTCAATGGCGTTCAGTACTGTCTCCAGCTCAGAGTCTGTCATAGTGGGGTGCAGGGACATCCGTACCCAGCCGGGCTTGTGGGTAAGGTTCCCATGTTCGATTTCTTTTATCAGGGTTGATGAGCGGGGCCGGGTAACATCCAGCAGGTAATGTCCGTAGGTTCCTGCACAGGAACATCCGCCTCTTACCTGAATCCCATAATGGTCATTAAGCAATTTCACCATGAGGTTGTGGTGTATCCCTTCGGTGTAAAATGAAATCACCCCGATCCGGTCTTCATCCCCGTCGGCCAGAATATGAACGCCCTCTATCGTTCTCATCCGCTTCAGAGCCGTATCCATTAATTCTCTTTCCCTGGCGGCGATATTGGCAACGCCCATTTCATCTTTAAGACGGATACTCAAAGCAGCCCGGATTGCCTGAAGGAATCCCGGTGTCCCGCCGTCTTCCCGGGCCTCAATATCGGTAACATAACTTCGCTCATTCCAGCGGTTGGTCCAATTTACCGTTCCACCTCCCGGATGGTCGGGAACCAGATTGTTGTATAAAGCCTTATTGAACACGACAACACCTGAACTTCCCGGTCCGCCAAGAAATTTGTGGGGTGAGAAGTACACCGCATCCAGGGAGCCGTAGGTGTCACCGGCAGGGTGCATGTCGATATCAACATAGGGAGCGGATGCAGCATAATCAACAAATGCCAGTCCCCCGTTTCGGTGCATGATTCTTGCCAGCTCCCGGTAGTCAGGAAATATCCCGCTGACATTCGAAGCCGCTGTAAAGGCGCCGATTTTCAGCTTGCGATCGGGATATTTCAAAACCTCAGCTTCAAACAGTGTGGTATCAACAAGGTTGTTCTCTCCCGGGGGAATCATGATTACATCGGCAATGGTTTCCAGCCAGGAGATATGGTTGGAATGGTGTTCCATATGGGTAACGAAAACCACAGGACAATCATCATCACAGGTTCCCTCCTCCCGACGGGAAGGAAGACCCCGGGAGAAGTCCTGACTGCGCTCGGGAACCCGTATTCCCATCATGCGCTGAAGCTTGTTAACCACTGCGGTCATACCGAAACCGGCGGTAATAATAACATCATCCCTTCCGGCATTCACATGTTCTTTTATCACTTTGTGTGCCATGTGGTAGGCCTTGGTCATAGCCCGGCCGGTGGTGGAGGATTCTGAATGGGTGTTGCCGACCATGGGTCCGATAACATCGCTGATATGTTTTTCAATCGGCCCGTACAGTCTGCCTGAAGCAATCCAGTCAGCGTAGATTAAGGGCTTGTTTCCATAGGGGGTTTCAATAACAGCATTAATGCCGACGATATTTTTCCTGAATTTTGAGAAATGGTTTTCAAGACTGCTCATGGAGGAAGATTAACGCGGGGAGGTAAGCCGGGTCAACGTGGAAGACTAAGCTTCACCGCATCCGGCACCGTACGGTGTTTCCTATTTCAGAGCTGTCAGTCCCCCTGAAAATTGCGGCGATAGCCCCGGCTCGCCCTAGCGGTGCCTGGCCGGCATCCGACGGGCTTCGCCGTGACTCTCTCTGCAATTTTCAGGATGATAAAGGAACGGGAATAAGGTTAATACTCTGCCTGCCGAATCAGGTACGGAGTGAGCACACCGGGGTTTCGTCGGATGCCGAAGGCACCGCTAGAAACCCGGTGGGATCCACGCAGTGCCGGATTCGGGGAATGGGTTTGCAGCTTCGGGGATTACGCAGCAGTTTGCCGGGGTAATGAGTAAAACTCCCGGTGGCAGAGGTCAACAGGAATCCCCCTTGTATTCCTTGAAATCTATCCAATCGATGCCCAGAGGTGATTCGGGCAGCTCCCCCCGGCGGTAAAGAAACGGGGAGCCTGCATCCAGAACCCCATCGAGAACATCCCAGGCCATTTCAGTCTCTTTGGCACTGACATACAGGGTGCGGTCGCCTTCCAGAGCGTCCATGAGAAGCCTCTGGTAGGCATCTTCAGGAACCGGTGGACCGAAGGCATCCGAGAGACTGAAGTCCAGACGGCTCTGGGCGATATCGTGGTCGGTTCCCGGAACTTTCACCGCATGATCTATCACTATCCCGGTAACAGGCTGAATATGAAAAATAATCCGATTCGGTTCCAGTTTACCATCGGCATTGAAAAGCAGCCTGGGAATGCTTTTAAAACGGATACCGATCTCCGTACCCTTTCTCCCCAGGGCCTTGCCCGACCGGATGTAAACGGGCACACCCTCCCAACGGAAATTGCGGATTCGAAGCTCCAGTTCAGCATAGGTTTCTGTTGTAGAATCAGGATTCACCATTGGTTCATTCCGATAACCTTCGTACTGACCCCGGGCCGAACGTATCACCTCCATTGTTTTTAAGACGTTGGCCTTCTGATTGCGGATATCCTCCGAATCCAGGGTAACCGGGGCCTCCATAGTCAATAAAGCCAGCATCTGCACCAGATGGTTCTGTACCATATCTCTGATAACCCCGGATCCGTCAAAATAAGCCCCCCGGGACTCCACACCGATTTCCTCGGAGGCGTTAATCTGAATGGATTCCACATTCGCCGCATTCCACAGAGGGTCGAACAGGCTGTTGGCAAAACGGAAAATCAGCAGGTTCTGCACCGCTTCTTTAGCCAGGTAATGGTCGATGCGGTAAATCTGCTCTTCTTCAAAATTCTCAGAGAGCCGTCGGTTTAATTCTCGAGCGCTCTTTAAATCATAACCGAAGGGTTTCTCAACGATGATACGGGTTTTTCTGCCGAAACCTTCTTTATGCAGTTCATCTGCGGTATCGGCATAAACTTTCGGCGGCAGTGAAAAAAAGACGATAATGGTTTTAAACTCACCCAGGCTATCCAGATAGCCGCGCAGGCCTTTTATTCCGCTGTGGTAATGAAGTATCGGAGAAATGGCGTCGAAGGAGCCCAGGTGTTTATGGAACTCATCATCGGTAAACACTTTACGCCCGGATCCGATTATCACACAGCCCTTGCCGATCTTTCCGGACTTTCTGAGGGAGTCCAGAGCCGGAATCAGTTTGCGGCGGGCCAGGTCGCCTGAAGCACCGAGTATGATAATGGCCGAATTCTTTACATTTTTCATTGCAGCTCCTCTCAGCAGACCGGATTTAACCAACCTGCCGGGTTTTGGCTATGTATTATGTATCACTCTGTAAAGGTGAATGATTTCCCCTGCCGAATGCAATAGTTATTTTCTATTCAATTATTGGACTACCGCCCCGGAGGTTGGTTATCTTTAAGGCATTGAAGTCAATATTGCCAATAATCGGAGGATTACATGCAGAAGAAGATCAGAAGAATCCGGAACTCAGCGCTGCTTATCATCATTGCGGCCCTGCCCCTGCTGTTCAGCGGATGCGGTTACAATAAAATGGTTACCCTGGATGAGGGTGTGAGTGCTGCATGGGCCCAGGTGGAAAACGTCTATCAGCGTCGGATGGATCTGATTCCCAACCTTGTGGAAACTGTGAAAGGCTACGCGGCTCATGAGCAGGATACCTTCACTGAGTTGGCCGAGGCCCGCAGCCGTGCCGGTGGTGTAATGAACATCGATGAAGATCTGCTCAACGATCCTGAGGCTTTTGCCCGTTTTCAGCAAACCCAGGACTCTCTGGGAACTGCGCTTCAACGGCTTCTGGTGGTTACCGAAAATTATCCTGAACTCAAGGCCAATCAGAATTTTCTGGCCCTTCAGGACCAGCTGGAAGGTACCGAAAACCGTATTGCCGTGGAACGGATGCGTTTTAATGAGGCTGTACGAACCTACAACACAACCATCCGCCGTTTCCCCCAGTCAATTATCGCCAACATGACCGGGTTCGAGAAAAAGCCTTATTTCGAGTCGGCCGACGGTGCGGAGACTGCTCCGGAGGTGAAGTTTTAATATGAATTTATTGACCTCTGACGAAAAA
>QNBK01000177.1 GCA_003644105.1 Spirochaetota bacterium
AGATAATCAAGATTTTCTTTTGTGACGATGTCGATGGGGGTGTACTCAATTTCCGGTACATCCTCATCGAGAAATATTTTTCGAAACAGTCTGTTTACCCCGTTATATCCCTGCTCCGCCGGCCTTTGGGTAAGCAGAAAATCGATAACACCATCTTTGAGCCATTTACAGTTTTCCGGAACCAGATCGTAACCTACAAGAGAGGGTCGATCGGCAGGCAGGGAATCAGATGAAGCGAGAAAATCAGCGACAAAATGTGCCGAGGCATCGACAACGAAGATACCCCCAGGCGGGCTCTTTCGGGGGTCTTGCTGAAGCTCAAAGCTCAGCTGTTTGTGAAAATTACCGAGGTTGTGGTCGGACTCGACGGTAACTTTCAGGATTTTCACTTCGCCGTCATTGTGGTCGGTAAACCCGCGGATCCGGTTTTTAAGATGTTCGTTGTCTGAATCCGGTGTAATAATCAGAATACGCGACCGGCTGGCGGGAGAACTGCTTTTTGCCTTTATAAGCATATTCATCAGCCGGGCGGCGAGACGACCGCTCTGGTAGGAATCCTGACCGATGTAGCTTAAACGAGGGGCCTTCGGGAGGTCAGTATCAAAAAAAATGACGGGTAAGTCGGGAACCCTCGCCTTCATCCTGTCCAGGAATTCGAGGGTGGAGGATTCAAGGAGAGGTGAAATTAAAAGGCCGTCAAGTTCCTCACTTAACAGCTCGGAGGATGCGGCGGCAAAGCTGTTATTTCCGGTAGTACGATAGCGGTTGTAATGGCGGATTTCCAATGAGAGACCGAAAGGTTCAAGCTCACCGCCGGCCCTCTGAACCCCCCCCAGGGGCAGCGACCAATACCCGCTGTCCTGCTCCGGGAGAGGCAGAAGAACTCCGATTCTGCAGGTTCCGGAAGTGGACAGATTCCGGGCCATAAGGTTGGGCCTGTAACCGGTTTCCCTGATAATGCTCTGCACCCGGACGGCGGTATGTGCAGAGTACCGGCCGCGATTATGTATGATGCGGTCGACGGTGCCGATGGAAACCCCGGCTTTCTCTGCAATATCCTTGATGGTGGCCATTGTTTTCACATTGAGTGTCTATTGGAGGGCTTTTACCGCCGCAGCCTCAATGGGCAGTCCCCGATGGTACTGCTTGAGAAAAGCATTAAAACCGTCCACATCCTCCGGAATTGGCCTGAAGGCTTCCCCGACGCTCCCTTTTAAAGCCTCATCCAGGAAATCAGGCAGACTCAAACCTCTATTATCCCGAATTGAGAAGGCGGCCAGCAGGGCCATCCCCCAGGCACCGCCCTCCCCGGCTGTTTCCAGCAGGCTCACAGGTGTCTTTGTAGCGGCGGCCATGATTCGCTGGCCCACATGGGCGGTTTTAAAAAACCCGCCATGTCCGCGAATCTCATCTACAACGACACCTTCTTTCTCAGTAAGGACATCAAGACCGGTGCGCAGAGCGCAAAGGGATGTGAAGAGCTGGGCGCGAATAAAATTCTCTATGGTGAAGTTGGCATCCGGCTGCCGTACAAAAAGAGGCCGGCCTTCGCTGAACCCTGTCATATGCTCACCGGAGATGTAGCCGTAGGAAAGAAGTCCGCCGGCATCGGGCTCGGCCTTGAGGGCCAGTTCCAGGAGAGTATCGTAAAGCACCGGTGTTGAAACCTCGGCTCCCAGAGCTTTGGCGGCCTGACCGAAGAGGGATATCCAGGCGTCGTAATCCGAGGTGCAGTTATTTGAATGAGCCATACCGACGAGTTTCCCAACGGGGGTTGTTATGAGGTCAATTTCAGAATGAACCTCTTTCGGTTCCTTCTCCATCACAAGCATGGCGAACACCGATGTGCCGGCAGAAACATTCCCGGTTCGTACCCGGACGCTGTTGGTGGCCACCATTCCGGTTCCAGCATCACCCTCAGGGGGGCAAAGGGGTATTCCCGCTTTCAGTTTCCCCTGTGGATCCAGCAGCAGTGCGCCTTCTTGAGTGAGTTTTCCGGCGGACAGTGTACCGGGAGCAGTCTCGGCACTGAGAACCCCCGGCAGAATATCCTGAAGCTTCCAGGGAAATCCTTTTCCGGCGATATTGGTGTTGAACTTTTCGATGCGTTCTTTATCAAAATCCAGAGCGTTCACGTCGATGGGAAACATTCCCGATGCATCACCGATGCCGAGAACTTTTTCCCCGGAGAGTTTCCAATGCACATAACCTGCCAGTGTCGTGATGTAACTTATCTCACTCACATGGGATTCACCATTGAGTATGGACTGATACAGATGGGCGATGCTCCAGCGCTGGGGGATGGGATAGGATAAAATCCGGGTGAGTTCTTCCGAGGACTTTTCGGTGATGTTGTTCCGCCATGTGCGGAAAGGGGTAAGAAGCTCATCGTTTTTATCAAAAACCAGGTAGCCGTGCATCATGGCGCTGAAACCGCCGACGGCGAAATCTGTCAGCTCCACTCCGTATTCTTTTTCTACATTGCTGCAGAGCTCGGCAAAGCAGGAGGCAATGCCCCTCCAGACTTCATCCAGGGTGTAGGTCCAGATGCCGTCAATCAGGCTGTTTTCCCATCCATGGCCCCCTGAGGAGAGGGAGCTGTTATCCGGAGCGATGAGAACGGCTTTGATTCTTGTTGACCCCAGTTCCATACCGAGTATGGCTTTTCCGCTTCTTATGATTTCCGCTGCTTGTGTTTTATCATTCATGATTCACCTCTTATACCGCGCAGTTGTGCTGCGTTGCATCGTGTTGCGTGGACGTTAACGCAAGATGATTTTATCATGTCTCGGGGGTTTGTCAAGGAGATGTGGCTTAAACCCAGCCGGAACGGACTCCCTGATAGATTTTTCGGTAGCGCTCACTCAAGTCCTGGTATTGCCGGTGTTTTTTCATGTCGGGTTCAATCACCTGCTTTATTTTTACAAAACCTTTTACGGCATCTTCAGCGTTATCCCAGACTCCGGTACCCAATCCTGCCAGAAGTGCGGCCCCCAGGGCGCTGCCTTCGGTAATTTCAGGCTGTTTGAAGGGAACGCCGAATACATCGGCATGGATTTGAAGCCAGGGAACCGATTTCCCGCCTCCGCCGGTTGCGGTGAACTCATTAAAAGTAATGCCCTCTTTACTAACATCCTGAATCACTTCATGAAAGTAATAAGCCACGGATTCCATAATGGATTTGAACATATCTCCCCGGGTGGTACTGGTTTTCATGCCGATTATGCCGCCGCACATATCATTCACAAATCCCGGCGATCCGGTGGGTTCAAAATACGGGAGTGTAAAGAGTCCTGTGGGTTCCTCGGGGATTTCTTTTTCAAGCTGGAGAATATCGGGTCCGCCGCCGGAGCCACCACCGCCGCCTGATAAAACCTGCTGAAACCAGTTGAGCAGGGAGCCTGCCTGATTGTAGATAAAGGAAAGGTATAGATCCGGCAGCACATGATGCTCGATGTTCAGACCCATACGCCTCAAAGGCTGCACATCTTCCATCAGGGAAAATACCGGAGTGATGCATTCAAAGGTGCCAATACCGCAAACCGCAGACCCCGGCCTTATGGCTCCGGAGCCCAGAGCGTTCAGGCATTGATCGTGCCCTCCGGCAACCAGCTGCATATCCCCGGGCAATCCCAGTTCTCCGGCCAGTTCCCTGGATATTACCCCGACGATCGATCCGCCATCGGCTATACCGGCATACTTATCCCGATCCATCCCGGTACGTTTGAAAAGCTCGTCGGACCAGTTATTCTTTTTCAGATTAAAAAGCAGGCTTCGGTTTGCCAGGCTGTTGCTGGTGTAGGGTTCGGCTCCCAGCATGAAATTGATAAAATCGGCCCAGTGGAGGAACTTGTCTGTTTTTCCAAAAAGACCGGGATTATTATCCCGTATCCAGGCGGTTTTCGGATATGTGTAGCAGAGGCTGATAATGTTGGGATTTATCTCGTAGAAATCTTCCCCGTTAATCTGCTCTTTAAGGCTGTCTGAATATTCTTCGCCTCTGACATCAGATCCGAGTATGCTGTGTCCCAGTATCTCCCGGTTCTCCGAGACAGGCACAACGGCCTCCCCGAAGGAGCTTACCGAAAGTGCTGTTGCCGGGTTTTTCGAAGTAACCCCTGCGGCATACTGCAGCAGTCTTTTTACATTGTTCCAGATTAGAGAGGAATCCAGCTCGGCATATCCGCTTTTCGGATGACCCGGGGAATGAGGTATGTACTTCTCCCCCAGAACTCCACCGTCTGCCGAAACGGCCAGGATTTTACATCCGCTGGTTCCTATATCAAGGCCGAGTAAACCCATGAGGCCCCCGTTATTCCAGATCCAGCCAACTATAACCCAGGTATTTCTCCAAACCTTCACGAACAGCAGCACCCACTAAACCAGGGCTTACACTCACATGGTGGCGGTACCCTTTCTGCCCGATGGTGTTCAGGGTTTTCTGCAGATTCTCTATCTCGGCAACACCGGCGCATCCGAAGTACCCTTCAGGTATCACATCTTCGGTAAATCGTCCCTCGCCGCTGTAAATTTGGATCTTTCCATCTTCGGTTTTGGCCGAAGCGAATGTCATGGGCATGGGTTTGATTCGCCCCTGGTTCGGCCCCCAGCCGCAGCCTGCGCCCAGAGATTTGGCGAACATGGGATGATCGATTACCGTACCCTTCTGCTGCATCAGAGACGGGGGCACAGGCCCGCAATGAAAAAGCACCACTTTGTTTTCTTCCTCTCCCCAGTTGTTGTTCCAGTCCAGAACTGTGGCCGGGCGCTCAGAGGCCACCCTTAAAGCATACATGGTAAGAGCGTTGGCCACATCAAGCTCACAGGCGGCAACAAGTCCCCGGTCGTTAAGTTCTCCAAGTATAGTGCAGGGTGCTACCTGCAACTCCTGTTCCAGTTCTATCCAGCAGCGGATGGCCAGGGCATCCATACGGTACTCTGCCGCCAGCTCATCAATAACAAGGGCCAGTTTCACCATGTTGGACATGGGCTCTGCGGGCACCAGGCTCATATCGGCAATACCGGTGAGCAAGGACATCTTTTCCCGGTAGACATCCTTACTCTCATCATAAGCCCGAACTCTGGAAATCACCTCGGAAAGATCCATCACTTCGGTAGTAATCCCGTATTTCTGCAGGGTTAATTCATCGTAACGAACGGTTTTAAAGGCGGTGGTTCTGGCCCCGATAGCGCCGATGGTAAACTTCCTGCAGCGGTTCACCACCCTGCAGACTGAAGCAAAATAGTGCAGCTGTTCTGTAAATTTCGGGTTCTCCGGATGCAGCACATGGGGAGGCAGGGATGTGAAGGGGATTCCATACTGATAGAACACATCCATCACCGAAAATTTCCCGCAGTAGGCATCCCGGCGGTTTTCAAAGTCCATGGAATCAATTTTATCTGGGTAGGCCACAATCCAGATAGGAACTCCGCCCTCTTCCAGGGCGGCAACTGCTCCGGTTTCATCACCGAAGTTGGGAAGGCAGAGAATAACGCCGTCGACTTTCTTCTGTTCAGCCAGCCACTTGGCGTACTTACGTCCCTCATCAACACTTTCAATAGCACCGAAGCGGGTGGCATTCTCGGGCATGGTAAGCTCTTTATATCCAGCATCATTAACGGCCTTTGAAAGTTCTCTCCTGGCTGAAGATATAAATTTTTCAGGGAAGAATCCCCTGTTCCCGAAGTACAGTGCAAATTGCAGTACCTCTGATTGAAGGTGATTTCCCGGCACTTCGATATTTCGACTGTTCATATATTATTCCCCCTCGAGCAGTATCTGTGTACTGCCCTGTAGTTTCAAATCGTTTACCAGTACGGCCGTTGCCGCATCGTACACCGCCCGGGCTGCCGCAGAAGCACCCTGTCCAATGCTTTGCTCGTAGGGCTGCCGTATAGCCGTCGCAATATTTATCTTTGCAATCCCCCGAGAAATGGCATTCCGTACATCCCCGGGTGAGATCCCGGTGCCGCCATGAAGCACCAGAGGTACCCGGGTTTTCTCTGCAACCGTCCTGATATGCTCCAGATCCAGCCTGGCCCTGATTTTAGCCTTATCCTTTGCCGCTTTGGATATGGCACCATGAATGTTACCACAAGCGATGGAGAGCCAGTTCACTCCAGTTTCTTTAACAAACATTACCGCCTCATCAGCATCGGTAAAGCCCTTTTTACTGGCAAAGAGTTCTTCATAGGGTGGCAAGGGACCTGTTTCATGACCCATAAC
>QNBK01000178.1 GCA_003644105.1 Spirochaetota bacterium
AGGGGTTTCACCGGGTTCCCTGGCAGGCGGATGCCGAGAGGGTGATTGCCGATACCCTGAAGCGGGTGAATCCTGAAGTTATTCTCATTGTTGAAGCCCCCTCTTTCACCGAGCTTGAAGGATTTGTAGAAAGGAACAATCTGAACTATCATGTTGTCCATGTCCGGCAGCAGTCCGGCCGGCGTTCTTATGCTGATTCCATGGCTCTTCTCAGCAGGGTAAGAGTAGATGCGGTTTCCCTGGAAACACCTCCGGTTCCCGGCAGCATCCGGACTCCGGATACCGCGTATATGGATTGGAGCTACCGGGGTTTGCTTGTAGCTGAATACGGGGAGCTGACGATAATCGGTGTTCATCTGAAAAGTCCCTGGGACGGGAAACAGCGCTCCTACGACATCCGGGATGCCCAGGCCCGGGGGCTTCTGGATTACATCCGGGGGATAGATGGCCCATTGCTTGTTCTCGGTGACTTCAACGATTCCCCCGGGCGGGATGAAAAAGAGCGGGCCTATGGACTTCGGGATACCCTGGGCTTGATTGACGAAATCCTTGAACGCTCAGATGGAGACGAGGTCACCCAGAAAAAAGGTTTTAATCCGGACCATATATTTATCCGGGGAGGGCATGCAGGGATGCGCGAAACAGAGGAAACCGACTGGATAATAAGCGATCACCGGCCGGTGTGGACGAACGTGGAGTACTGATGCCCGGATTCTAGCCCAGACCGATCAGGGCGATACCCGTTAATGCCAGCAGAAGTCCGGCTATGCGCAGAGAACTGAGTTTTTCCTTGAACACGATACGCTGAAGAATCACTGTGGGCGCCGGATACATGGCTGTAACAACCACGGCGGTTATCAGCATTCCCGAACGGAAGGCCAGCAGATAGAAGATGTTGGCCAGCATATCGAGGGTTCCGGCAAACAGAGTGGCCCGACGGCTGCCTTTGTTCAGTATCAGGGGTTTACGCCGGATGATTGTAGCCAGGAGCAGGGCCGGAACGCTGGCCGACCGGGCGGCAACCAGAGGCCAGAGTCCCGATTGCTCACCGGTTCTTGATAGGAGAATGAAAAAACCGCTGAATCCGACCCCTGCAATCAGCCCGGTTCTCAGTGATTTTATCACCGCGCCTCTTTTATCACTCCGCTCGAAGGAGAGCAGCAGAATGGCCGGCAGGGCAATGGCCACACCACTCCAGGTGATAGGATCCGGCCTTTCTCCGGTGAGAACGCCGAAAAGAACGGGCAATGCCGCCCCGGTGAGAGCGGCGGTGGGAGAGACAATTACCGCCCGGCCCTCGGCCAGTCCCTGATAGAGAAAACTCAAGCCTGCCGCACCCGAGAGTCCCGCGGCGGCGCCCCAGAGCCATGTCTGTAGAGACGGGGAAGGGCCGCTGATAAAAGGAACGGCAATCAGGGCAATGAGTATCCCCACGGCCTGAGACCAGGCGGCGACGGCGGAAACCGGACTCTTACGGGAGGCCAGTCCCCCGGAGAAATCGGCGATTCCATAGGAAAGTGCGGAGATTGCTGCAAATATCATACCCGGATAATTCAACCCGGAAATGAATTTCTTTGCAATAGCCCCGGAGGATATCAGTGAGCATTTATTTTCTGTATAGGAAATCAAGTGAAGTTCTGCTACATTGGTTTTTGTTATGCCTATATCAGATTCCATTAATGAAATGATGAAGAATTCCTCGTTCATCCGCAGGATGTTTGAAGAAGGAGCCAAGCTTAAAATACTCCATGGGGTGGATAAAGTATGTGACTTTTCCATCGGTAATCCAGATATGACTCCCCCGCAGGAGTTTCAGACGGTGCTCATGGAGGAGGCCGGCCGGACCGAGCCCCGGATTCACGGTTATATGCCCAATGCCGGTTTCCCGGATGTCCGGGAAGCAGTAGCTGCTTTTGCTTCTGATGAGCAGAAGGTGGATTTAACGGGTCGGCATGTTCTGATGACCTGCGGTGCAGGCGGAGCCTTGAATGTGGCCCTTCGCGCCATTACAAACCCCGGAGATGAAGTTCTGGCTTCAGCACCCTGCTTTGTGGAATACGGGTTCTACTGCGGGAACTACGGGGCTACGTTGAAGCTTGTTCCCTCCACCGATACCTTCGATCTGGATCCCAAGGCCTTTGCCGATGCCATTACCGAAAAGACAGCGGCGGTTATTATCAACTCGCCTCACAATCCCACCGGCAGGGTATACCCCGAAGAAACCCTGGAGGAGCTGGCTGAAGTATTGGACGCTGCACAGAAAAGAACCGGACGGCGCATCTATCTTATCAGCGATGAACCCTACCGGAAAATTGTCTACAACGGGCTGAAAGTACCCCCTGTAATGGCCTCATACCCCCATAGTCTGGTGGCCACCAGTTATTCAAAAGACCTCTCACTCCCCGGGGAGCGCATCGGCTATCTGGCGGTGAACCCGGCGGCAGAAGATTCCGAGAAGCTGATCGGTGCGTTAACCCTCTGTAATAGAATTCTGGGTTATGTGAATGCCCCGGGATTGATGCAGCGTACCGTTGCCAGACTACAGGGTGTTTCAGTGGATGTGGGTATCTATCAGGCCAAGCGGGACAAACTGAAACGTATCTTCGATGAAGCCGGTTTTGAGTACGCTGAACCCCAGGGAACCTTTTACTTCTGGCTCAAATCCCCGGTGGAGGATGAGAGGGAAGTTGTGGATGCTCTGAAAAAGGAGTTGATACTGACTGTTCCCGGCCGGGGATTTGCCGGACCGGGGTGGTTCCGGGTTTCCTACTGCGTGGATGATGCGGTTATTGAGAGGTCGGTTGAAGGGTTTCGTAAAGTAAGGAAGCTTTTCGGAGAATACTGCTAACTGAAATCAGCCATCTTTATCTGTAGATGCCGTTTTTCAGAATCGCCAGATAGAAGTCCCAGTTGTTTCTGTAATCCTCTTTGATTTTTTCGGGGTCGCGTTCGGTTTTTATCTCCAGAAGGAAGTCCATCCGGGTTTTAAGCAGCATCCACATAGCCAGTTCCAGGATCTGTTCTTTGGGATGGTTCAAGGTGCCGATTTCAACATCACCAAAAAGCTCCAGGAAGTGCCGACGGAAAGTTTCCCGGCTTTTTTCTTCGATTTCTTCATTACTCAGGTTGGCGATACGGACAATCAGATAGACAACTTGAGGATGGTCCATATAGAAATCGATCGCGATGTCCGCGATGAGTTTAAGACGGTTCAGAAGATCCGGGGGAAGCTCTTTTCCCTCATCGGCTATTCTGATTTTCAGATAATCGTAGAGAAGGGTATAGGTGTATTCAACGGTGTAGAGAAACAGCTCCTCTTTGGATGAGATGTATTCATAAAGGCCGCCTTTGGATATCCCTGCCTTTTTGATGATTCTATCTGTGGAGCTCCCATCGTATCCATGTTCCCCGAACTCATAAATACAAGCCTGGAGAATTCGCTGTTTTTTTTCAACCGGCAGGTTCTCAAAAGTTTTTTTCATCAGTTTTTTACTTTCGGTTATCCTGAACACGTTTAATTTTTTCTCCCGTCGAGCGTTTGAGGCTTTTAGGTTCAGCAAGGGTGATTTTTGCGTGGATGCCGAGCTGGGATGTTAACAGCTGGGCGATTTTCTCCTGGAAAACCTGTACTTTTCGGATTTCATCAAAGGGGAGAAAGTTTGGAGTTACTTCCACTTTGAGTTCTATTATATCCACTCCGTCTTCCCTGGAGAGGACAATCTGGAAGTGAGGTTCGACACCTTCGATTTCAAAGAGGATTTCTTCGATGTTCGATGGGAATATATTCCTGCCGTCTACGATAATCATGTCATCTGTACGTCCGGAGATTCTACGGATTCTGGCAGTAGTCCGACCACAGGTGCAGTTTCCTTCAACTATGGAGGAAATATCACCGGTTCTGTAGCGGATAAGGGGAAAACCCTCTTTTGTCAGGGTGGTGAATACCAGTTCTCCCTGCTCTCCCGAGGGAACCTCTTCCAGTGTATCGGGGTTGATAATTTCCAGGATGAAATGATCTTCATTGACGTGGAGTCCAGAATGCTTTTCACATTCGAAGGCTACACCCGGTCCGATAATTTCTGTGAGGCCGTAGTTGTCAAAGGCCTCAATCTTTAAGCGTGATTCGATTTCCTTCCTGAGGTTTTCGCTCCATGGTTCGGAGCCGAAGAGGCCGGTGGAGAGGTTCAGCTCCTGGGTATCCCGTCCCATTTCCTCCATCAGAGAGGCCACATGCAGGGCGTAACCCGGGGTGGAAACCAGGGTTGTGGTACGGTAATCCTTCATCACCTGAATCTGCTTCATCACATCATCCCCGGAGTAGGGGATAACCGAGGCTCCGATTTTCTCCGCTCCGTAATGGAAACCGAAGCCTCCGGTGGACAGACTGTAGTCGAAGGCAATCTGAACAAAATCATGGCTGGTAATACCAGCGGCGCTCAGGATTCTGGCCACCAGTGAAGACCAGGTTTTCAAATCGTTCTTTGTGTATCCTACGACAATGGGCTTTCCAGTTGTCCCCGAAGTGGAGTGGATTCTGACGATGTCCCTGAGGGGTACGGCAAAGGCCTCATAGGGGTAGCTTTGTCTTAAATCGTTTTTAGTTGTAAAAGGAAGCTTCTTCAGATCGTCCAAAGATTTTATTGAATCAATCTGGATTCCTTCCTTGTCATACAGAGCTTTGTAAAAAGAGACATTTCTGTACACCCGGTGAAGAGTGGCCTGAAGCCGTTCTATCTGCAGCTGTTCAAGGTTTTGTTTCTCCATGGATTCATATTCCATGTTGTAAATCATTCTCTGCCTCCCATGTCGGTAAATTCCTTGTAGTCTTTTCCCAGATATGCCCGCCTGACATCGTTGTTATCAAGCAGTTCTTCCGCACTGCCTTCAAGAACCAGGCTTCCGGTTTCCATCACATAGCCTCTGTCGGCTATCCCAAGTACCGCTTTTGCATTCTGTTCCACAATTAGAACTGTTTTTCCCTGATCCCGGAGGGTTTCCACCACTTTGAATATGTCTTTGACAATCAGAGGGGCCAGTCCCATGGAAGGTTCATCCATCATTATCAGATTCGGGTTCGACATCAAACCTCTTCCGAGGGCCACCATCTGCTGCTCTCCTCCCGATAGGGTTCCTGCCAGCTGAGACTGCCGATCGTTAAGTATGGGGAACATTTTGTAAATCTGTTCCAGATTCCGGTTTGCATCGTTACTTTTTTTACGCCCGAAGAGGGTGTAGGCCCCCAGAATGAGGTTTTCCTTAACCGTCATCGTGGGAAACAACTGCCGGCCTTCGGGAACCAGGACGCAGCCTCCTTTAACGATTCGATCCGGAGGGGCCAGGGTAACATCCTTTCCCTGGAGTAGAATCTCACCGGAAGAGGGTGTGATGAGCGAGGCTATGGTATTCAGCAGGGTTGATTTTCCGGCACCGTTTGCACCGATGATGGTAACGATTTCACCGGAATTGACATGGAGGCTGATTCCTTTGAGCACTTTCAGCTTATCGTAGCCTGCTTCCAGGTTTCGTATTCTAATCATCCTCACCACCCAGATATATCTTAATCACTTCCCTGTTGTTCTGCACCGAAGCAGCTGTTCCATCTGCAATTTTCTGTCCGAAATTCAGGACAACAATCTCATCGGAGATGTCCATAACCAGGGACATGTCATGTTCCACCAGAAGTACGGTGCGGCCCTGATCTCTGATTTTTACAATCAGACTGGCCATTTCATCTGTTTCATGCATATTCAGGCCTGCTGCCGGTTCATCCAGGAGAAGAACCACCGGATCGGCAGCCAGGAGCCGGGCCAGTTCCACAGATCGCTGTTTCCCGAAAGAAAGATTACCCACTTCCTTGTTCATGATTTCCGTGATATTCAGCCACTCCAGAATCTCAAGTACCTTTTCCCGGGCGTCAGATTCTTCTATTCGGCTCTTTTTCAGGGATAGCATCCCGGAGATGAATCCGGCGGTTCCGGCGGTATGCCTTCCTAAGAGTACGTTGTCCAGAACGCTCATATGACTGCTGAGTTTCAGGTTCTGAAATGTGCGGAACACCCCGAGCTCTGCAACCTGATAAGGCCTCAGACCGGTTAATACTTTATCCTTTAAAGTCACCAGACCGCTGTC
>QNBK01000179.1 GCA_003644105.1 Spirochaetota bacterium
ACAATTTATGATGTCGCAACTGATGCCGGGGTGAGCATCACGACTGTTTCCCGCTATTTGAACAATTCTGAGAGTGTTAAGACGAGTACCGGTAACAGGATTGCCGATACCATGGAAAAACTCGATTACATCCCTCAGGGAAATGCCGGGAGTAAAGCCGACCGCTCGGTAGGAAGAGTCGGAGTCCTCACCCCGTTCTTTCCGGCACCTTCTTTTGTCCAGCGCCTTGAAGGGATGATTCCCGTCTTCAAACAGAACAACTTTGAAATGGTTATTTATACAATTGAAGGCTCAGAACAACTTGACGAATACTTAACCTCTGTCCCCTTTACCCGGCGTATCGACGGCCTTGTGCTTATGTCGGTTCGCCTCACCCCGGAACATCACCGTACACTGCAGGCCTCGGGTTTACACACCGTTATGGTGGAATCAGATGATGAAAACTACTCACGAGTGTTGGCGGATGATTACCAGGGCGGCCGAATTGCCGCTCAATTATTTATAGAAAAAGAGTATTTCCCCTGCGCATATATCGGAGACAGAAATCGTGATATCTCATACAGCCTCCATCCATCTGATATTCGGCTGAATGGTTTCAGAGAAACCCTTAAAGAGGCCGGTGGGGAATTAAGAGGCTCAATGATTATTGAAACAGATACTTCGGTGGAGAATACCCGAATCGCTTTCGGTGAATTACTCGATAAAAAGAACAAACCAAGAGCGGTATTTGCCATGTCAGACCTGCAAGCCATAGGAGCCATAAGGGCTGCAAAAGACCGGAGTATCAGGATTCCGGAAGATCTGGCGGTATTGGGATTTGATGACATTGAATCATCCGATTGGATGGGCCTGTCTTCAATCACTCAGCATCTTGGCGATTCAGGACGAATTGCCGCCGGAATGCTGCTGGAGCAGATATCGGGAAAGAGTCAGGCCATTCAGAAGGTAAATCTCCAGGTTGGCCTCGTTGAACGGGAAACCACCTGATGTAAGAAGTTAGGAATCATGGATTCCGGCTATTGGGGCCGGCATTCTATTGATATCAAAAACGAAAAGGAGAAAAACATGAAAAAAATCGTGTTAGCGGTCCTGATGCTTGGAGTCGTATTTGCGTTTACTGCATGCAACGGCTCTAAAGAAAAAGCTCAAACAGCAGAGGCACCTGCGGCTGCAGCTGAAGATGCCTATGCTGAAGTGAGAGGAACAGTTGTAACCATGAGCGGGCCTTTCACGGACAACGATGCCATCAAGTTTGATGAATCTGTAAAGTCTTTCGAACAGGAAACAGGTATCGATATCCAATATGAAGGTTCGAAAGAATTCGAGGCCTCCATTACCATCCGTGTCGAGGGCGGGAATCCTCCTGATATCGTCGACTTCCCTCAACCGGGGCTCCTTGGAAACTTCGTCAAGAAGGGTCAGGTTATCGATCTGAACAAGGTTCTCGACATAAACAAGGTGAAATCAAACTACATACAGAGCTGGTTGGATATGGCCACAATGGAATCACCGGACGGTGATATCATGGCCGGTGTCTGGGGCCGGGTAAATGGAAAATCCCTGGTGTGGTACAACAAAAAAGAGTTTGATGCGGCCGGTTACACAGTTCCTGAAACATGGGAAGAACTGGTTACTCTGCAGAACACCATTATGGCCGACGGTGACAGTCCCTGGGCCATAGGAATCGAGTCCGGCGCCGCCACAGGATGGGCTGCAACCGATTGGATTGAAGAAATGATGCTCAGGACAACAAGCCTTGAGAATTACGATAAATGGGTTGCCGGTGAATTGAAATTTGATTCCCCTGAGGTGCGAACCGCCATAAAGGCAATGACAGATATCTGGTTTGCAGACGGTATGGTTTACGGCGGCCGAAAGAGCATCACAACCACCAGCTTCGGAGATGCACCCAAGGTGATGTTCGAGAAACCGCCAAAGGCCTGGCTCCACAAGCAGGGGAATTTTATTACCAGCTTCTTCCCGGAGAATCTTGTCGCTGGAGTGGATTACGATTTTTTCTACCTTCCCAGTGTCGATCCCTCCCTGGGACGTCCGGTCCTGGTAGCCGGTGATATCTATGCCATGTTCAACGATCGTCCCGAGGTTCGCATGGTTATGCAGTACTTTGCCACCGGTGCTTCGGTAGAGGGATGGGTGAAAGCAGGCGGAGCTATTTCACCTCATAAAGACTCAGATCTCAGCTGGTATACAAACGTCGTCGACCGTAAAGTTGCCGAAGTAATTCAGAATGCAACCAGTGTTCGCTTCGACGGATCAGATCTGATGCCCGGAGCTGTCGGTGCCGGTTCGTTCTGGAAGGAAATGACCGCTTACGTGTCAGGATCCAAGTCCCTGGATGAAGCATTAGCTGCTATCGACGCTTCCTGGCCGAACTAAGTAGCAACCCTGTAAGCGGGGGTGAAAATCACTATTCACTCCCGCATTTATTTTATTAATCAAGGAGTCAGGTATGGACCAATACCAAAAGCCTGCAGTTCGAATACTAACCCTTGCCGCCCTGCTCATTCTCACCGCGGTTGTGCTGGCAGGGGGATTTGTATTGCTGCAGAACATGCAGGACAGCAAGATCCTCATGACCCTCTTCGCAGTAATCTGGGGTCTGTTTTCCGTGGCTCTTCTGTACTATGTTTTAAACTCTATAGCCCAAACCATGCCCCGTAAAATCCGTTCTGTTACAGTCGCAATTGTGTTTGCAGGTCCGGCTATACTGATTTTATTCTGGGCCCTGGTTCTGCCGACACTGCGTTCCCTGAGATTGAGCTTTATGGATGCCACCGGATCGAAATTCGTAGGCCTTGATAATTATGCCTTCGCATTCACCGATCCCATTATGCTGGAAAGTTTCCGAAACAACCTCCTCTGGATGTTCTTCGGAACCCTCTCCTGCGTGGTCCTGGGTATTATCATTGCAGTACTGGCCGACAAGAGTAAACGGGAGAGACTGATAAAATCCCTTATATTCATGCCCATGGCAATATCTTTTGTCGGTGCAGGTGTTATATGGAAATTCATTTACGCCTACAAAGGTGAAGGGGTAAATATAGCCGATATCGGCCTGTTAAACGCCATTGTTACAGCGTTAGGCGGGCAGGCCCAGGCCTGGCTGCTGATTCCATTCTGGAACAATTTTTTCCTGATTGCCATTATGGTCTGGCTGCAGACCGGTTATTCAATGGTAATCCTGTCCTCTGCCATCAAGGCTATACCCGAAGCCATCAACGAAGCGGCCAGGGTAGACGGCGCCAATGCCTTCAGGATTTTCTTCAATATCACCATTCCCACCATAATGCCCACCATCATCACTGTAACAACAACAGTCCTTATCTTCAGCCTGAAAATCTTTGATATTGTCAGGGTGATGACTGGTGGAAATTATGGAACTAACGTTATTGCCAATGAGTTCTACCTCCGGCAATTCACATACGGGAATTCAGGACAGGCATCGGCTATTGCCATTGTCCTTCTGGTGGTAATTGTTCCGGTCCTGGCTTACAACCTCCGGGAATTCCGGGGAAGGAAGACACTGAAATGAGTAAAACAAATCAGGGAAAGAAATTATCTTTGGGACAGTTTCTAATCGGACTGGTTCTCGTGATTATTATAGTTGGTTGGACCATACCCACCCTCGGGATATTTGTTACCTCATTCAGGGATTCCAGAGATATCTACGGCTCCGGCTGGTGGACGGTCCTCCCCCACAAAGATCTGGTTAAGTCTGATGAGTTCGAACTGCCCTCGGATACCAATCCCAATATTCCGGTTACCATAGAAGGTGTTACGGCAACTTTCGAAGAATGGCGGCAGGGACAAACATTAGAAGACGGCAGAACCCTGCGCTGGTACGGCAACAAACGATCCCGGAAGATTGAAGTCTTCCAGGAAAAATGGATCGGATTCGGGGCCAACCTCACCCTACAGAATTACCGGGATGTCCTCTCCGGCAGGGAAGTGAGTTACC
The DNA here is from genome assembly GCA_003644105.1 of Spirochaetota bacterium. GTDB lineage: Bacteria > Spirochaetota > Spirochaetia > DSM-2461 > DSM-2461 > UBA2779. The sequence continues at coordinate 3,980 of QNBK01000179.1, forward strand.
AGGATGCCCAGGGTAATACGATTTCCCGGCAGGGAAACAACTTCTCCGATGCGGTTCTCAATTCTCTTGCCGTGAGTATACCGGCTACGGTAATCCCGATATTGATTGCGGCTTTTGCCGCCTATGCCTTTGCATGGATGGAGTTCCCCGGGCGCCGTCCCCTGTTTATCATGGTGGTAGCCCTTCTTGTGGTGCCGCTTCAGATTGCCCTGATACCAATACTGAGGGATTATACCCGTTGGGGTTTGAACGGAACCTTTGTCGGTATGTGGCTGGCCCACACAGGATTCGGCCTGCCCCTGGCAATATATCTTCTCTACAACTACATCAGCACCCTGCCCCGGGACATCTTCGAGTCGGCCTACCTGGACGGCGCCACACCCTTCACCACTTTTGTCAGGCTGGTACTTCCCCTGTCGATTCCCGCCCTGGCAAGCTTTGCTATATTCCAGTTTCTCTGGGTATGGAATGACTATCTTGTGGCCCTGGTGTTCCTTGGAGACAAGAACCGCGTTGTAACCAGTGCCCTGGCGGCGATGATAGGAGAGAAGGGGCAGGACTGGCATCTTCTTACATCCGGAGCCTTTTTAAGTATGATTCTTCCCCTGGCCGTGTTCTTCGGCCTGCAGAAATTCTTTATTCGAGGTTTGATGGCCGGGTCTGTTAAGGGCTGAAAACTTATACTGCCGGAAATTCATTTTTCCGGCAGACCTTTCCCGGTATTATCTGTTACTCTGCAGCTATAAAATGAATACTACCAAGCACAGTCGTTTCACACCATCTCTCCCTTCAGTACTCTTTCTGATGTTGATGATATTTTTCGGAATGATGCCGAAAACCCTGCTCTCTCCCCTTTTACTCCGTATTTCAAATGACCTCGGAATCAGCTTCGACAGGGCTTCGTTATTTTTTCTCAGTTCCTCGGCGGGCTTTATTTCCGGGCTGCTGATTTCAGGATTTCTCACCCGGTTTTTTACTCACAAATGGATCATTGTTACTGCCATATTCAGTACATCCCTGGCGGCGGTATTTCTCTCCATGGTACATAGTGAGCTCTCTTTTCACCTTCTGATGTTTGCCGGAAGTCTGGCTCTCGGTCTCTACCCCGGATCGGGAATTACCACCGTTACCAGTGTTACCCCTGAGGTGCATCATGGAAAAGCCATTGCAATCCATGAAATTGGACCAAACCTCACCTTCATCCTGGCCCCCATCATTTCTGCGGCGTTTGCACCGATAATCGGCTGGCGGGGCATTTTACTGATGGTGGGAACAGGCGGAGTCGCCGCCACGTTTCTTTTAGCCATATTAGGGCGATTTGGAAACGAACACGGTGAAGCTCCAAATTTCAAAAATCTTGCCGAGCTTGCCAAAAACCGCTCATTCTGGGTTATTTCTGTACTTTTTACAGTGGGTGTCGCTGCATCCATGGGTGTGTTCAGTGTATTGCCCACTTACATGATGGTGGAACAGGGTCTTCCCGAACAATTTGTCAACAACCTTGTCGGAATATCCCGGATTACAGGGATTGCCATGCTGCTAATAGCAGGTGCCTTTACCGACCGTTTCGGATTCCGCCCGGTAATAAAGGTGATTCTGCTGGTTACCGGATCTGCAACAATTTTAATCGGACTGGGCCACGGGAAGCTGCTGATTGCCGGAGTGTTCCTGCAACCGTTGTTTGTAGGGGCATTCTTCCCGGTTACCATCAATGAGCTTACAAAAGTAACCGTCCCGGAACGGAGAAGTCTGGCAGTTGCCCTGGCCTTCCCCATCTCCAACCTGGTGGGCGGAGGCGCTACCCCGCCGCTGATGGCGGCAGCCGGTTCCCGGGGTATGTTCACCGAAGCCTTTGTAGCCCTCGGCATTATAACCATGGCCAGCGTAGCACTACTTCCCCTGATGAGCCGTAAATCAGAATCCGGTAATTAAGAGAACACTATTAATACACACCGGAAGGCTGCTGCCTATATGGCTTCCCAGCCCCCGCTCTTCTCCGAGCGGAACATGGCATCAATCACCTTCATATTGGCAATAGCATCAGAGGGCGGTATAGGCGCCGAACCTCCCTCGCGTAAAGCCCTGGCAAAAGCTTCAAG
>QNBK01000180.1 GCA_003644105.1 Spirochaetota bacterium
AAAACAGGTTTGGAGAAGTTGTGACAAGGTGGGGAACACTGACTGAGAGGTTTTGTATGAATCCTAAAATCCCCGTAGCCCTTCTGGGCGCTACCGGTACCGTCGGACAGAAATTTATCGTGCTGCTTCAGAATCACCCCTGGTTTGAAATAACCGAACTGGTGGCCTCTCCCCGTTCAGCCGGAAAAACATACAAAGAAGCCTGTGCATGGAAACAGGACATCCCCATCCCTGAGTATCTCAAAGAAAAAGTTGTTATAACTGCCGGGGAAGAGCTGAAAAGCCGGATTCTTTTTTCCGGGATGGATGCCTCTGTTGCCGGAGCTCTGGAAGAGGACTATGCAGAAAAAGGCCATACTGTTATTTCCAATGCCAAAAATCACCGGACCGACCCCGATGTTCCCATCATTATCCCCGAAGTGAATTCGGATCATTTCAAGATTACAAAAAAGCAGAAGTACAAAGGGGCTATAATTACCAATTCCAACTGCGTTGTGATGCCCATGGCTATGGTTCTCGCCCCTTTGGATGAAGCCTTCGGTATCGAGTGGGTGCAGCTCACTTCCATGCAGGCCGTCAGCGGCGCCGGTTATCCCGGAGTCTCCTCCTACGACATCATAGGCAATGTTGTGCCTTTTATCGGCGGAGAGGAGCCCAAGGTAGAAACCGAAGCCCAGAAAATTCTCGGCAGCATTGATGGCGATGTAATTAAGTCTGCAGATTTTATCGTCAGCGCCCAATGCAACCGGGTTCCCGTTATAGACGGTCATACCGAGAATCTGAGTATCAAGTTCAAGAAGAAACCCACCCCGGAAGATGTAAAAAAAATTCTAAAGGAATGGAAGGCCATGCCTCAAGAACAGAAACTTCCATCGGCCCCCTCATCTCCTGTCATCGTCTTTGAAGAGGAAAACCGGCCCCAGCCGGCCAGGGATATCTGGCTTGAAGGCGGTATGGCGGCCTGTGTAGGGCGGATAAGAGAATGTCCCATCGGGGACATCAAGATGGTGATTATGGGACACAACACCGTCCGAGGTGCCGCTGGTGCAGCGATACTCAATGCCGAGGCCTATGTAAGCCTCGGTTATCTGGACTGAAACAACGATATGATTATTGTGAAAATCGGCGGGACCTCCATGGGGGACGCCTCCAGAATGGATAAGGCTCTGGATATAGCCGCATCCCAGATTGATAAAGCACCTCTTATGGTGTGTTCTGCCATGGGCGGAATTACCGATCAGATAATTACAGCTTTCGAATCTGCTGAAGCGGGAAATATTGAGGAATCAAACATCGTCTTTGAGGCGATTAAAGATTGCCATTACGCCTGTGCCAGGGATTTTCTGGAAGGTGATTTTCTTAAAGATGTTGTAAATAACCTCGATGGAACATTTGCCCAGTTTGCCTCGCTGCTGAAGGGAGTAGGCCTGCTCAGAGACTGCAGCCCCAGGAGCCGGGACGCCCTGCTCTCCTTCGGTGAGCGCCTTTCCACCCGGCTGATTCATGCCAGAGCCCGTCAGCGGGGAATGGATTCTGAATTACTCGATGCCAGAGAACTGGTACGGACCGATGAGAATTTCACTTCAGCCCGTCCGGATATGGAAGAGACTTTCCGGCTCTGCAGGAAGAATGCCCACCCGGAACCCGGACGTCTGCTTATTACCCAGGGTTTTATTGCATCCAGCTCCGCCGGGGTTACCACCACACTGGGCCGTGGTGGAAGTGATTATTCAGCCAGCATACTGGGAGCCGGCCTTGATGCCGGGGAGATACAGATCTGGACCGATGTGAACGGAATCATGACCAGCGATCCCCGAATGATTCCCGAAGCCTCAACTATTCCCGAAATTACTTATGAAGAGGCCGGAGAACTGGCCTTTTTCGGTGCCAAAGTGGTTCACCCGGCAACCATACAGCCGGCGGTGGCCAAAGGAATCCCCGTTCTGGTAAAGAATACCGGTTCTCCGGAATGCGAAGGAACCAGAATCGCCGCCAATGCCGGCTCCCCCGGACTGAAAGCCATTTCGGTGAAAAAAGGCATCACCGTTGTCAATATCGCGTCTTCAAGAATGCTGGAGGCCCATGGATTTCTCCGGCGAATCTTCGCCATATTCGATGCAGCTGAAACTCCAGTCGACCTTGTTACCACCAGTGAGGTATCCGTCTCTGTCACCATAGAAAAAACCGAATCTCTACCTGAGATACTGAAAAAGCTGGAAGCCCTGGGAGAAGTCTCAGTGGAAACCGGTTTGTCCATTATATGTATGGTAGGCAGGGATTTATGGAAAGACCCTTCATTTCCCGCAAAGGCCTTTGGTGCTCTTAAAGACATACCCGTCCGCATGATTTCTTTAGGAGCATCCGAGGTGAATCTCTCCCTGGTGGTTCCTTCAGAGAAATCCGATGCGGCCCTGAAGAATCTCCACGCCAGATTTTTCTGATGGGTATTCTATCGGCCAACGAGCCATTTATCATTTCGGCCTCTGTTATCATTCTTGGCTACCTGCTCAAGCGTCTGGATGTCCTTGAAGAGAATGACGGAGAAGTACTGGCCAAAGTGGCGCTGAACATCACCCTGCCTTCAATTATTCTATTGAACCTCCCCGGGGTTCCCATCGAAAGCTCGAATGTCCTGCTTCCGTTTTTCGGCCTCATACTGCCAGGATTTGTGGTACTCCTGGGCCTGTTTTTCTTCCGCCGGCTGCCCCGAACTGATAAAGGACTCTCCATGATGTCCTCATCGGGATACAACATAGGGCTGTTCGCCATTCCCATGGTGATGGGGCTTTACGGTTCGGCGGGAATTGCACGTTTTGCTCTCTTTGATATCGGAAATGCTTTTGCCATTTTTGGATTATCCTGGTATCTGGCCTGGTATTATTCTCCCATTAGAAAAAAAGGGAGCATAAGTATCCGTGCTGTTTTCAGGATGTTTTTCGGTTCGATCCCCTTTGTCGCCTACATATTGGCTGTAGTGATGAATCTTATCGGTATTCGCCTGGAAGGTACTCTGATGAGATTTATCGAAGTACCGGCGGCGATGAACCGCGGGGTGTCCCTGTTGGCTCTGGGCATATTACTGCGCTTTAAATTTCCAAAAGGTACCTGGAGGGCCATACTTCCCCCTCTTGTTCTCCGGTACTCCTTCGGTATTGTAGCCGGAGCCCTGGTATTGCTTCTCTTACCGGTATCCCTTGAAAATAAAATTACAATATCAGCCGCAATGATTCTGCCTGTTGGTCTGGCGGTTATACCCTTCGCCGTTAAATGGGGCTACGACAGGGACAGTGCCGCCGCCATACTGAATGTCGGGATACCTGTCAGCTTTATCCTTTTCTGGCTTGTCTGGGCCGCAGGAAATCACCTGGCAGCCCTCAATTCATAATTTTGTAGGAATCCATAAAGGCCTGCAGGATAGCCACCAACAGATAAAGAAGAACACTGAATGCAGAAGCCGCTGCAGAAAGAATAATCCGGTCCAGCTGCAGTTTTTTGCGCATTGGCAGGGTTGCCGCATAACTGATTGTTGAAAACACCCCGCTAAGAGCGCAGAGAGCCAGGGTCCAGGACTCCACGGTAAAGAGAAAAAGCAGAGTTTTGTCGGCAAATCCTTGAGAATTTCCCACAATATAAAAATACAGTATCAGCAGGGAGAGCATAAACAGGAGAAATGTGAGTCTGCCGTAAAAACTCGGTAACCAGATACGCCGCAGCCGGAAGGAACCCTTTGCCATGGAAACACTATAGAGGAATTCCCCTTCAAGGTCGATATTTCAGATGATTCTATTGTCCCGTCAAATATTATCAGATCCGGGAAGGTTCGAGGGCGCCTTAAGGGTGCGTGTTTCTGGTATTGCTTGCCCTCAGAGGATACAAGAGACTATCATAACCTGATGACCGATACTCATGATTCCATAATCAGAAAGACGCTCACTCCATTAAAGCCCATTCTTCCGGATATCTCGATCGATCTGAATATTCCGGCAGATATCAGAGCGGTATTGTTCGATATCTACGGCACACTGCTGATTTCAGGAACAGGAGATATCAGCCTCTCCTCCGTTCAGCGGGACACCCTTGATATGGACAGGATTCTCAAAGAAAGCAATTTTGAGCCGTATTTTAAAGGATGCGTTGAGGTTATTCCGAATAAACTGAACCGGAACATCAGGGTTTTTCATGAAAAAAAGAAACTTGAGGGTGTTGATTATCCTGAAGTGGAGATAAGAAATATCTGGAAAAGCGTGTTGAAAGAACTCTGGATAGAAGGTTCACTGGTGGAAAATCCTGAAGATAAGCCTGTTGACCTCCTGTCACTCCGACATGAACTCTCAGTCAACCCTGTGTGGCCGATGCCCGGTTTCCCTGAAATTATCCGGAGTCTCAGAGAATCAGGGTTACACATCGGTATCGTTTCCAACGCTCAGTTTTATACCCCTCTCATCATAGAAGCCCTGGCAGAGAATACCCTGGAGCAAATCGGTTTCGAAACGGACCTTTGTGCATGGTCCTATAAAATTCTCATGGCCAAGCCATCGAAAGAGATATTCAGAAAACCCCTGGACAGGCTGTCAAAGCTCGGCATACAGCCCTCCCAGGTATTGTACGTGGGGAACGATATGCTCAACGATGTAAGTACCGCATCGGCTGCCGGCTGCAGAACCGCCCTTTTTGCCGGAGACCGCCGTTCTCTAAAGCTCCGGGAAGGGGATAAAAGGGTTAAAGTCAAACCTGATATGATAATAAAAGAGCTTATTCAACTTGAAACACTGATAACTCAATAAGGGGTAATACCATGGCTAAAAAAATTGAAAAGAAAACTGAAGTAAAAAAGAAAACACGTAAAAAACATAAAGCCGTAAATTTCTTCCTCTCCCTGATTATCATACTTGCCGCCGCCGGGGCGGTATTCTGGTTCGGCTGGGTTCAGTTCAGTCTTGGAGAGGGGGATTACGCTGTAATCTATACAAAATCCAACGGTTATGAATCGAAACCCTTGAAGAACGGAGAGTTTGCCTGGCGCTGGCAGGCCCTTCTCCCGACAAATCTTACCCTCCATATTTTCAATTTGGAAACCCGAACCTATACTATTGATAAAAACGGAAAACTTCCCTCGGGAGATTTCTATGCAGCAATATCCGGAGAGAATATAAACTTCGACTGGAATATAAAGATGAAAATTCTCTACCGTTTAAAACCCGACGCTCTCCCTTCTCTTGTTTCCGACGGACTTCTCAGCTCGGGACTGGACTCCTATTACAGCGATTTTGAGGCCCGACTGAACAGCGAACTGACCAATCTTGTATCCGCTGAAATGGAGACAAATCCCGATGAAACCATAGTTGACAGGATCGACGGGCTGGAAAATGCCATTAAAACCAGAGCCGGGAAACTGGATAACAAAATCATTGTGGTTGATGCAGCTGTAAATAACTGGACCTACCCCGACCCGGCCCTGTATGCCGAAGCCCGCAGGCTTGTAATCGAACTGATGAACAAAAGACAAAATGTCCTGAGCGAAGTGGAGGACAGTGCAGTCCGGCGGGAAGATGCCCGGGGAGCCAGGCTCAGTCTTCTGGAAGAGTACGGTCGTATCCTCCAGAAATACCCGGTTCTTCTGGATTTATTCTCTCTGGAGGGACATCCCGGGTCTTCTCTGCTGCCCCCGGAAGAACTCTAACCTTTAAAAAGGCTGTATCACCAGCAGGCGGCCCCGATGAACTGTAATCTCAGCAATAGAAGACTTCAAACGGTTACTCAGACTGATAGTATCGACACTCCACTCCACTTTATCCAGTTCCCACTGCAGCCCCCGGGAGGAGACTTCCCACGGCCCGCCTCCGGCTGTAACAAAGGAAATCGTTGAACCCCGAAGGCCTGATACTGAATTACAGCCTTCAAGACTCCATATTTTCTCTCTGGCGGTGAACCAGGCTGCCGGTGGATTATCCCCGGCAAAAAGTTTTTTTAAAGCCAGAGTATGATCCAGCCGTCCCTCACCGCCGCCGATAATAAAGATATCTCCACAGCCGTGTTTTCTGAGCCAGGATAACCCGAGTTCTGTATCCGTTTCGT
>QNBK01000181.1 GCA_003644105.1 Spirochaetota bacterium
AAAAATATCACTGCGAAGGAATCTGATTTCCCTGAGGTCGGCTCCCATGCTGGAACAATCTGTGGCCTTTTCGTTTTCGGGGAATGAATGGTATCATACCCCAGGGCAGAGCCCTGGACTGGAGTCGCTCAAGCGACTTCTCGCAAGTTCGCTTTGCGAACCCGCTGTTTCCCTGTTCCGCGGCAGAGCCGCGGGGTATGAAACCATGCTTTCCCTTCGCTCATTCTGGAATGAACAAGTTCACTCCGCTCATTTCGCTTGGGAATCAAGCCTGCAAAAGTGGGGAATTCCGATTGCAACTCCCGGGACTTTCACTTTGCAAAAACACAGATGTTACAAATACTCCGGTAGAAGTCCCAATAGAAAGCGAAGCAACATGTCTGGGTGCGGCCATTATCGAGGCCGTTGATGACGGGTTTGATGACGGGTTGTATAACAGTTTTGAAAATACCGTGGAAGAGGTCATCCAAAAAAATCGAAGATTTAATCCCAATCACAACAAAGCTATGAAAAAGAACTATCAGAAATTCAATGCCCTCTATACGGCCGCCCTGGAGGTGGAACGAACTTACCCGTCATGAGAGCAATTATATCACTGTCGGTATCAGCATCCCGGTTATCTCCCACTTCAGTTTTCACCGACTTTCAACGCTTTGTGCTGTTTCTTTTCACCAGAAATAAACCGAAGAAGATTGTTATGGTAACTCTTTCCAATGGTTTCTTCACTGACTTTATTTCTGCGATGAATGGAGTTGTCCAGTTTAATCCAGTTATTCACCCACTCACCGTTATAGTTGTCTGTACTGCTGTCCGACCCGAAAATAACATTATCAGCAACGTCGTAACCAATGCCGTATAGCTTGGTTAAAGCTTCATTCCGGTATATTTCCGGAGTGCCTGGTGTTGTATCAATAAACATTTCAGGGGTCTCTTCAGAATAAGCACTCCGGCTGTTCAGGAACTTTCCGTACACAGCAAGATATTCATCAGTCCAGGGCCACCCCATATGAGCCATTGAAAACCTCAAATTCGGCACATCAAGCAACACCTCAAAGCCGGCAGGCCGGTTGAATTCTGAAGAAACCTTTCCATCCCAGAGGATACCCGAATGAAAAAGGATTGGAAGGTTCAGTGAAGCGATCTGATCATAAATTTTCAGGGCCTTCTCATCCCCAGGATAAAATGAATCACATATAATTTTAATCCCTTTAACACCCAGCTCTACGGCTTTCTGTATCTGCTCCCCGGCACTTTCATCCAGAGGATTAACCCAGTAGAACGGAAACAGCAGAGGGTTACCGTCAATCCATAAAAACAGATCTTTCAGCCGATCTTCCCATGGAAGAGAGTGCTCCCGGGGCGCCAGAGAAATACAAACACCCCCGTCAATCCCGCTCTTCTTCAGAGTCCCGGTAAATCCATTTTCATTCTTGAATTGATGAGTTATATGGATATGGCCGTCTAATATCATCAGATCCTCCGTATTACAGCATAGGCAACAATAAAGTCAGTCCCACGGTGAGTGTAAAAAAGGATACCGCCGTTGATAAAGCCACTATATCCCCAGCGGTGTCGGCATCCCTGCCCATAGCTTTAGTCATCGCAAAGCTGGATATAGCGGTGGGAGAACCGGCCATGAGGAAAAGCACAATAAGACCTCTGGTATCAACACCCAGCCACCTTCCAACCAGCAGGGCCACAAGAGGGTTGAGAATCAGCTTCCCGGTAACTGCAGCAACAACGCCTTTCCAACGCTTATCAAGGCCGTGAATGCTCAAGTTCGCCCCGATAGTCAGAAATCCCAGGGGCAGGGCCAGGCGGCCGAAGTACTCAAGACTCTTATCGATAACAACGGGAATCTGCCATCCGCTGAGAGACCACAGGGCGCCAATCACAACCGACCAGATAAGCGGGATTTTAACAATTGTAACAAGCACACCCTTCAAGGGACTGCCCTCCCCCTTGTATGGAAGGGAAAGAGCAACCGATGCCATCAGGTTATAGAGAGGAAGGAATACGGCAACCAGCCCAAGGCCGAGGATAAAAGCCTCGTTGCCGAGAGCCGACTGCACCAGAGCCAGTCCTACTATTACCACATTGCCCCGAAAGGCTCCATGGACTACAGGGCCACGGGAATCAGGGGGAGATACAAAAAAGGAAACGGCGAGAACAACAACCGTCGATACCAGTGTGGCCGCAAGGTATGAAAGGAACAGGGGAAGGCTGCCGAGTTCGGACAGATTGGTAACAGCCAGGCTCCGGATTATCAGAGCCGGAAGGGCCAGTTTAAAAACAATCTGCGAACCTATGGAGACAAAATTGGCGTTGAGTACGCCCTTCTTCTTCAACAGGAAACCTGATGAGATAAGAATAAAAAGGGGCACTATAGAAGCTGCCGCCTGTGCTAAATAATTCAAAGAAGCTCCTTACAAGCTAAACTCCACCGAATGCTCCGAAGCCTCCATCCACAGGAACAACAATTCCTGTAACAAAGCAGGAGGCATCGGCAAGCAGCCATAAAACTGTACTCACCAGATCCTCAGGGCTTCCGAACCGGCCCTGGGGGGTATTATCCAGAATTTTACGCCCTCTGGGGGAAATATCTCCGGTTTCTTTATCCGTTAAGAGAAAGCGGTTCTGTTTGGTGAGAAAAAACCCGGGCGCAATAGCGTTAACCCGGACTCCTGTCTTTGCAAGGTATACCGCCATCCACTTTGTCAAATTGTCAACCGCGGCCTTCCCTGCAGAATAAGCCGGAGACTTGGTGAGAGGACGGTCTGCACCCATTGAAGAGATATTGATAATGCTGCCGTTTTTGGAATTTATCAGGTCGGGCAAAAAGATTGTCATCGGCAGATAGGTTCCCAGGGAGTTCAGGTCGCTTATCTTCCGGAACTCATCGTAGGGAACATCGAGGATTGTCCGGACTTCTGAATCCAGATCGCCCTCCTGCAGCTGTTCGGTGCCGGTTGAAGCCTCCGGGGATGCACCGCCGGCAGCATTGATGAGGGCATCAACTTTTCCGAATTGTTTTATCACGGTTTCCCGGGCCGTCCTGCAGGAGGATTCATCGAGCACATTACAGCGAACAGCAATGGCATCTCCGGATCGGATGTTTTTGTTGATTTTTTTATTGACCTCTTTACCGTCACTCCTGTTGATTTCGCTAACGGCTTCATCAAGAACACTCCGGGTACGGCCCAGCAATGCAACCTCAGCTCCACCGTTTACCAGGGCCCGGGCCATGGCCCGGCCCAGTACTCCGCCGCCGCCGGTGATGACGATGGACTTTCCCTCAACGCTGAACATCATCAGCTTCCCAGTATTTCATCACAGGCTTCGTCAAGTACTCCAAGCCCTTCAAGAAGAGCCTCTTCGCTGATAATCAGGGGAGGAGCAATCTTGATACATTCCCCGGCAATCCCCACAGGAGCAAACATCAGCAGTCCCTTGTGAAAACACTTTTCATTGATATCCTGGGCCGTCTGAGCATCCGGTTCTTTGGTCCCGGATTTTACAACCTGTATTCCGGCTACAAGCCCTTTGGCGTGGAGACATCCGAGTCTGTCGGGGTATTTTTTTACAATTCTATCCAGTTCCTTCTGAAGTATCTCTCCCAGTACACGGCTTTTTTCAACCAGATTCTCTCTGTGAATAATCTTCAGACTCTCCACTGCGGCAACCACAGGAAGAGGACTCGCCGAATGAGTGGAGGTCATGGAACCAGGCGCATAGAGTTCCATTACCTTCTTCCTCCCTATCACGGCGGACAGGGGAAGAGAAGAAGTAATACCTTTACCACAGACGATCAGATCGGGGGTAACACCGTAATGTTCATAAGTGAACATCTTCCCCGAGCGCCCGAACCCGGCCTGTACTTCATCGTAGATTGAGATAATGTCGTACTCTTTGCAGAAATCCTGCATCTTTTGAGCGTACTCCACAGGCAGAAAATCCGGGCCGACACCCTGGTAGGATTCGGTAATGATACCGGCAATTTCATCCCCGGTTATACCAAGCTTGTCCAGACTGCTCAGGAACAAATCAAAACTCGTATCCTCATTCTTGTAGCCGTCGGGAAAAGGAACCTGAACGAAGGTATCGCCTTCACCGATAATCCAGGTTTTGAGTTTATCCATCCCACCAGCCAGCTGAGATCCCAACGTCCGTCCATGAAAGGCATTTGTGAAAGACACGATATAACGCTTGTTTTTCCCATATTTTTCCAGAGCGTAAGTCCGGGCCAGCTTGATAGCATTTTCCACAGCTTCACTGCCTGTACTCAGCAGAAAAACCTGGTAATCGCCAGGATCCGGAGCAAGTGCCTGGAGCATTTCGGTGAGCTCTCCCCTCTTCTCATGGACAAACACATAGCTTGATATAAGAGGTTTATCGATGGCCTCTTTCAAGGCGTCCCGAATCTCTTTTCGTCCATGACCGGCGTTGGTGATAAGCACCCCGGAGGACCAGTCAATCCACCTGTTTCCCCACCGGTCTTCAATAAGAAAACCCTCGGCCTTATCCCAGACAATGGGAGGCTGTCCCATCATACTTTTGGGCTCGGAACGACCGAGTTTCTCAAAAATCGGCAGCGATTCAGGAACGGGAAGTTTCGTGGTTATTCTGCGGTACTTTGTCTCAAGGGTTGGAACCTCAACGGGGGTTAAATTATAGCTAGCCATTTTTTTCTCCTGTTTTAATCTTTTATTGAATATGGGGATTTTCGCCGTAAACGATTTTTACCGGCAAACCGTCACTTTCAATGGACTTCCGCGTCGCTTCCACCACCAGCTCATTAATGGAACTGTTTGCAGGAGTTGCAATAATGCCCTTCTCATTGATGCTCTCAATTTCCTTCTGACGTATAGCGATATTCCCAGCTTTCTCCAGATTTTCAATTTTCGCCATTGAGCTGATGTTTGCCGCCACTGAGTCATAACCGTAGCCAACAGGTTTGTATCCATCGCCCTCCCAGGGGATCAGGCGGTAGAAGTCGGGGTTAATGAAATTGAACCGGCTTCCGGCAACTCCGATGTTATCAAGATAGCTGTGGGAAACACCCCGGAACTGATCGTTGTGTTTAATCAGTCCTCCCCGGCCATCTCCTTCGCAGTACATCACCATGCCCTGGTCGTTACTTCCAGCTCCGTCATCAGGGTATCCCAGGCCGTTGATAATAGACATGATTGCACCGTTCTCAAACCGGACTCTGCCGTTGGCCCACATGTAGCCTTCGTTGCCATTGGGAAACTTATCTTTAATACCGGCCACCGAGATTTCCACGGGTTTGAGTCCGGTAATGAAATACACCAGATCGACGTAATGACATCCGATGTAGGTGAAGGGGTCTGTTTTGTCCGTAGTAAACCAGTTCTGAAAGTTCGAGTGCCTGTAGAGATAGGGTTCGATCAGTTTGGCCTCTCCCATTTTAAACTCCCCGAACTGACCATCCCGGTAACGTTTTCTGGCCTCAAGGGAGCGGCGGTCGAAACGCTTGTGATATTCCACACCGACAAAAAGTCCTTTGGAAAAAGCCAGATCCCGAATCTCTTCGGCCTGGGCGTAAGTGAGTACAAGAGGCTTAACCGAAAGGACATGCTGATCGGCCTTTAAGGCTTCCATAATCACCATGTAGTGAAGCTGGTCGGGCATGGCTACAACCACCCCCTGCCGGGGTTTCATCCCGGTAAGTACTTCCTTGAATAGATCAGGGTAGTTTTCTTTTTCATCGGCATCAAATGATGGATGTGGGGTGAAGCTCTGCCCGGGAAACGCTTCTACAATTTCAGTATTGTCCCGAAGGGCCTTCAAAGGAGGATTATTCAAGGCGCAGATATTGATATTTCCAACGATACCCGTTCTCTGAAGATGATAAACGGAAGGCAGTATCAGATCGTTTGTAATCATCCCTCCACCGACGATAGTCAGGTCAATTTTCTTTTCCATATTTCCTCCAAATCAAGAAATTTTTTTTAATGAATCCCGCTCAACTATTACGGAACGGATTTTTATGTGTTTTTCTTTCAGATCCTCACCGTCAAGGAGGGATTTCAGCATTTTGAACGCC